>VYDF01000096.1:4151-25307 GCA_009843565.1 Acidimicrobiia bacterium
TCCACTCCGGGGCGCCGCCCGGCGCCTTCGCGCGCGCCCACGTGCCCGCATCACACCGTGCCGCTGCTCGGCGCGCCGTCGCGGTAAGCGGCGATCTTGTCATTCACCGCCCGGGTGTCGGCGTGGCCGTTGGGCCGCAGATAGCCGTGGCCGGGGATCACCGCAGCCTGGTCTATGCCGCCGGTGTCCATGATCTCGATGCGCTTGGCCAACTCCAGCACGGCATAGGCCTCGGGATCGGGAGCCTCCTCGGGGGGCAGGCCCAGAGCACCCGAGGCGTCGCCCACGTGGTGGTGGACGTCGAAGACCGAAATACCCGACGAAGCGCTCATCGCTATTGCCGCTTGAACTCCGGCTTTCGCTTCTGGCTGAAGGCCAGCGGACCTTCTTTGGCGTCGTCGCTCTGGAATACCTTCCAGCCGTACTCGAACTCGTGGGCCAGGGCCTCTTCCTCGGTCATGCCGTCGGTCTCATGCAGGGTGCGCAGGATGGCCTCCACCGCCAGCGGCCCGTTCTCGCAGATTGTGGCCGCGATCTCCTTGGCCTTGTCCAGGGCTTGGCCGTCGGGGACGACATGGCCGATGAGGCCTATGTCCTTGGCCTCAGCCGCGGTGATGTGCTTGCCGGTGAGCAAGATCTCCGCGGCAACCGTGTAGGGGATCTGGCGGCGCAGGCGCACTGCGGAGCCGCCCATCGGGTAGAGCGACCAGCGGGCCTCCGATACCCCGAACCGCGCGCTCTCTCCGGCGACCCGGATGTCCATGGCCTGGAGGATCTCGGTGCCCCCGGCAATTGCCACCCCCTCGACGGCGGCGATGATCGGCTTGGTCGGCCGGTAGCTGCGCAGCAATGCCTTCCAGTGGAGTTCGGGATCGGCTGCCTGTCGGGCCGCCACATCGATCTCGGGGTCGGCGTTGCCGGCATCGCCGCTCATGGCCTTGAGGTCGGCGCCCGAGCTGAAGTTGCCCCCGGCGCCGGTGACGATGATGCACCGGATGTCGTCGTTGTTGTCCGCCTCCTCATAGGCGTCCAACATCCGCACCATCATCGCCCCCGACAGAGCGTTGTAGCGCTCGGGGCGATTCATGGTGATGATGATTGATTGGCCTTCGCGTTCGACGATTGCATCGGGCACCGGCAGGTCTCCTTTGGTCAGGGCTGCTGTGTTGGGCAGCGCTGCTGTGTCGTGCAGCCCCCGCAAATTAGTGGGCCGGTGGGTTCTGGGGCGAAACGGCTGGGGTTACTGGAAGTCCTCGATGGGCGGACAGGCGCAGAACACGTTCTTGTCGCCATGGGCGCCGTCGATGCGGCCGACCGGGCACCAATACTTGCGGTCGCGGACCTCAGGGAGGGGGAAGGCGGCCTGTTCTCGGGAGTAGGGGCGGTCCCAGTTGTCGTCGACGATCACGGCCGCGGTGTGGGGGGCGCGGCGCAGCGGGCTGTCTTCCATGGCGATCAGCCCGTCGGCCACCTGGTCGATCTCGGCGCGGATGGCGGCCATGGCCGCCACAAAGCGGTCAAGCTCGGCCTTGGACTCCGATTCGGTGGGCTCGACCATCAGCGTGCCCGCTACCGGGAACGACACGGTGGGGGCGTGGAAGCCGAAGTCGATGAGCCGCTTGGCCACGTCCTCCACGGTGACGCCGGTCAGGGCGTGGAGGGGGCGCAGATCGATGATGCACTCATGGGCCACCAAGCCGTTCTCGCCGGTGTAGAGCACCGGGAACAGCCCGTCGAGGTGTTTGGCCAGGTAGTTGGCGCTGAGCAGGGCCACTCCGGTGGCCTCGGTCAGCCCCTCGCCTCCCATGGCGGCGATATAGGCCCAGGAGATGGGCAGGATCCCGGCCGATCCCCAGGGGGCGGCGGAAACAGCCCCCACCCCGGTGGACGGGCCGGCATCGGCCACCACCGGGTGGTTGGGCAGGTGGGGCGCGAGATGCGGGCCCACCGCCACCGGCCCGACTCCAGGTCCGCCACCGCCGTGGGGAATGCAGAACGTCTTGTGGAGGTTCAGGTGGGATACGTCGGCGCCGAACTGGCCGGGCTGGGCTACCCCTACCAGGGCGTTGAGGTTGGCCCCGTCTAGGTACACCTGCCCGCCGTGGGCGTGAATCAAGTCGCACACCTCGGTCACGGTGGCCTCGTATACCCCGTGGGTAGACGGGTAGGTGATCATGAGGGCGCTGAGGCGGTCGTCGTGCTCCTGGACATTGGCCTTCAGGTCTTCCATGTCCACGTTGCCGTCGTCATCGCATTTGACCACCACCACCTTCATGCCGGCCATGACTGCGCTGGCCGCGTTGGTGCCGTGGGCAGAAGCAGGAATCAAGCAGATATCGCGCTGAGTCTCGCCGCGGGCCGCGTGATAGCCCCGGATGGCCAATAGTCCAGCGAGTTCACCCTGGGAGCCGGCGTTGGGTTGGAGCGAGACCGCGGCGTAGCCGGTGATGGTCACCAGCATCTGCTCCAGCTCGTCGATAAGGGCCCGGTAGCCCTCGGTCTGCTCCGGGGGGGCAAACGGGTGCATGGCCGCGAATTCGGGCCAGCTCACCGGCTCCATCTGGGTGGTGGCGTTGAGCTTCATAGTGCACGATCCCAGCGGGATCATGGTGCGGTCGAGGGCCAGGTCTTTGGAGGCCAGGTGGCGCAAATACCGCAGCATCTCAGTCTCGCTGTGATAGCGGTGAAACGTGGGGTGGGCCAGGTAGTCGCTGGTGCGAATGCCGTCAGGGGGGAGAGCATCAGGGGTTTCGGCATCCAAGTCGTCAATGGTCTGGGCATCGCCTTCGATCCCAAACGCCCGCCACAGGGACAAGACCGTGGCCCGAGTGGTGGTCTCGTCCAGTGAGAACCCCACGGTGTCGTCGTCCACCGGCCTCAGATTCAGCCCTTCGGCCGAAGCGGCCGCCATGATGTCTGCGGCTCGACCCGGCACGCTGACGGTGACGGTGTCGAAGAAGTGCTCGGCGGCCAGCTCGTAGCCGGACTGACTCAGCTGGGCGGCGGCGATAGCCGTGAGGCGGTTGACCCGACGGGCGATTCGGGCCAGCCCTTCAGGGCCGTGGTAGACGGCGTACATGGAGGCCATAACCGCCAGCAGCACCTGCGCAGTGCAGATGTTGCTGGTGGCTTTCTCCCGGCGGATGTGCTGCTCCCGGGGTTGAAGGGTGAGCCGGTAGGCCACTGACCCGGCGTCGTCGATCGACACGCCGGCCAGGCGACCGGGCAGCGAGCGCATGGCCGATTCCGGCACCGCGATGAACCCGGCATGGGGTCCGCCGAAACCCAACGGCACCCCGAACCGCTGCGACGACCCCACCACCGCGTCGGCCCCCAGTTCGCCGGGCGGAGTGAGCAGGCACAGCGCCAGCAAATCGGTGGCCACAGCCACCAGGGCGTTCACGTTGTGGGCCGCGGCGATGATCCCGCTCAGGTCGCCGATGCGACCCGAACTGCCCGGATATGACACCAGCACCCCGAACGCCCCGTCGGCAAGCTCCTCGATGTTGGCTTCATCCAAATCGGCGATGACGATCTCAATGCCCAGCGGATCTGCCCGGGTGGCCACCACGTCGATGGTCTGGGGGTGGGTGTCGGCGTCGACGATGAACCGGTCTTGGGGCGCTTTGCGGTTGATGCGCCGCAGCAGCGTCATGGCCTCAGCGGCCGCGGTGCCCTCGTCCAGCAGCGAGGCGTTGGCCATGCCCATGGCGCACAGGTCGGTGACCATGGTCTGGAAGTTGACCAGCGCCTCCAGACGTCCTTGGGAGATCTCCGGCTGGTAGGGGGTGTAGGCGGTGTACCAGGCCGGGTTCTCCAGCACGTTGCGGCGGACTACCGGCGGGGTGATGGTGTCGTAATAGCCCATGCCGATCAGCGACGTGACCACCGAGTTGCGATCGGCCAGCGCCCGCAGCGCCTCGGTAGTGGCCGCTTCTGTCAATCCCGGGGGCAGCTCCAACGGGGCTTTGGAGCGGATATTGGGGGGAACAGCGGCGTCTACCAATCCCGAGAGGCTGTCGTAGCCCAACTCGGCGAGCATTGCCGCCCGATCATCCGGCTCAGGACCGATGTGTCGGGCTTGAAACTCGTCGGACTTTTCCAGGGCCGCGAGGCTCTCAGCAGGAATAGACAGCGAAGACATGGGCGATCGGAGGGGTTAGGGGGCCACCGCCCCTGCGTCGGTCAAACCGTAGCGGTTGAAGGGGCCGAAAAAGCCGTGCTCGTACAGGCCGTAGCCCACGTTGCCGTCGTAGGTGTAGCGAGCCACGTGGTCCACCACGCCGTACTGGCCGATCGGCTTGACCTCTTTCTCCACGCTCAACACCTTGCCCTGCACAACCAAATCGGGCCCCTGGTACATGCCGTGGCGCCAATCAGCGTCCATGCCGTACCCGGTGCCCACAGATACGAAGTTTACCAGCAGGGGTTGGCAATCGATTTCGATCCCGGCCTCGGGGAAAGTGATGGTGGAGTGGGTGAGTACCCGGGTGCCGGACTCGAAGGTGTGCTCGTGCTCGGGGCGGCCCAAATCCTCGTCGGGGCGGCCGTCGGCCCACACCCTCTTGCCCTCTACCAGCCGCCGGCTTCCGTCGTCCTCCTCGTTGTTCATGTAGAGCAGGGCGTGGTCGTCGAACATCATCGGGAAGTAGTTCCACATGCCGGCCATGACATTGACGCCCTGGCGGATGCCGTCGGCCTCGGACTCGCCCACCGGGCGGATGCCCCACGAGCGATCGCGAGCCCCGCCCCAGCGGTCGGGCGTTACCTGGAAGTCTTCGCCTCCTACCGACAGGGTGCCCTCCCATGAACCGAGTTGGGCGAAACGCTGGGTGTTGAACACCACCCGCCCTTGGTTGCGGATGAACTGGTTGGGCTCTTCCATGGCCCGGATAGACGCATCCCAGGTCACGTCCATGGCAATGGTGTGCTCGCTGGGCTCCACAATGAAGCGCACCTTTTGGAGGGGCTCGATGACCTCGATGCGCATGGGGCCGACCGACATGTCCATGCGGTCGGTGAGCGGTCGGGAGCCTCGAATCACATGGTGCTCGTCGTTCCGGCGCACGCAGCAGAAGGCGTCGTGGACGCCCAGATTGGGATACTGGCCCATGCCGAAGATGGCGAACAGCTCGTCGCTGGAGCCGTGCATGCAGAAGTAGTTGCGGTCGTAGAAGTTGCGATCGCTGGTGGCGACGTTGCGAATCCAATCAGGGGACTGGTGAACCGGGAACTCGTCCCAGGAGGAGATGGCCATTGCTGTCCTTTCAGTAACCGTTGCGCGGTGGCCTACCTTATGTCCTCGTAGCAACGCCGATAGAAAGCAGATGGCGATGAGCAACACAATGGAAGGCAAGGTGGCACTGGTCACCGGTGGCGCCAGCGGGATCGGCCAGGAAGCCGCGGTGCTTTTCGCCCGCAGGGGGGCAAGTGTGGCGGTGGCCGACCGAAATTCACAGGGCGGGGCCGAGACAGTGGCCCGGATCAAGGCCGATGGGGGCCAAGGCCAGTTCTTCGCCACCGATGTGACCGACGAAGACCAAGTGGCGGCCCTGGTGGCCTCCACCGTCTCGGCATTCGGTCAGCTCGACTACGCCTTCAACAACGCGGGCATAACCCATCCCTCCCGGTTGTTCCACGAGCTCACGCTGGACCAGTGGAATGAGATGATCACCATCAACCTGACCTCGGTGTTTCTGTGCATGAAGCATGAGATCATCCAGATGCTGGCCCAAGGAGGCGGTGCAATCGTGAACACTGCGTCGGGGGCGGCCATCATTCCCGCTCCCGGGCAGCCCCACTACACCGCAGCCAAACGGGGAGTGCTGGGGCTGACCACCTATGCGGCCGACGAGCTCAACAACAAGGGCATCCGAGTCAATGCCATTTGCCCGGGCATGATCGACACCCCGATGGTGGCGTCGTGGCGGGAGTCGAGCCCCGAGATGGCCGAGGCGGTAGTCCAGATGATGCCCGGCGGACGTTTGGGGCTGCCCGAAGAGGTGGCCGAGGCCGCGGTATGGCTGTGCAGCGACGAAGCCCGCTGGGTGTCGGGCGACACCATGGTGGTGGACGGCGGGATGCTGAACCGCTAGAGCGCGTCCGGGCGTAACCATCGCCCGGCTGGCCGGCGGGTCCTGTCACCGGAAGCGGCCTGGCCGACGGTGCGGCCAGGTCCGCCACCGGCGCCACCCACCGGCCTGCCTACCCTGGGGCGCAATCCCTATCTTGTTTTGAGAGGGGGGTCGCGGGGTGCCGCCGGCCGAGCAGACCCCCTATGGTTTTGGTATGAGTATGAGGACGGCAGTGGCCGCGGTGGAGGGGTTGTTCACGCTCGATGCTGATGAGCCGCGGTTGATTGGGGGGCGGGCCCGCAGCCGGGGCTCCTACTTCTTTCCCAAGTCATTGGCCGGCTCCGACCCGGCTTGTTTGGGTGACGAGATCGACGAGGTGCTGCTCAGCCGCACCGGGAAGCTGTGGTCGTTCACCACCGGCGAGTACGCCCCACCTGCGCCCTATGTGATCCCCGGAGACGAGTTCGAGCCCTACGTGATCGCGGCGGTGGAATTGGCCGAGGAGAGCCTGGTGGTGCTGGGCCAGGTGGTGGCTGGCATCTCAGTGGACGAATTGTCGGTGGGCATAGAGATGGAATTGGTGATCGACGTGCTCTACTCCGACGACGAGCACGACTACCTGGTGTGGAAATGGGCTCCGGCGGAGATGAACGAGAACGGAGAAGGCTGATGGACGACATTGCCATTTTGGGTGTGGGCATGCACCCGTGGGGCAAGTGGGGTCGCAATTTCACGGAGTACGGGGTGAAGGCGGCCCGCGATGCCCTAGCCGACGCCGAGGTGGGCTGGGAGGAGATCCAGTTCGTGTCCGGCGCCAACAGCGTGCGCTGCGGCTATCCCGGCTACGTGTCGGCTTCTACTTTCGCCAACGCGCTGGGATTCACCGGTTGCCAACTGGCCAGCTCGTATGCCGCGTGCGCCTCGGGGGCCACCGCTTTGAGCATTGCCCGGGCCCAGATCTTCTCTGGAGTATGCGACGTGGCCCTGGTGGTGGGGGCCGAGTCCACTCCCAAGGGATTTTTCGCCCCCAACGCCGGGGAGCGCCACGAAGACCCCGACTGGCTGCGATTCCACCTGGTGGGGGCCACCAATCCCACGTATTTCGCCCTCTATGCCCGTCGGCGCATGGAGCTGTACGGCGATACCTCCGAGGACTTCGCCGCGGTCAAGGTGAAGAACTCCCGCCACGGGGTGTTCAACTCCAACGCCCGCTACACCAAGGAGTACGACGCCGACGACATCGCCAACTCCCCGATGGTGGCCGATCCGCTGCGCCTGCTGGAGATCTGCGCCACCTCCGACGGCGGGGCCGCGCTGGTGGTGTCGAGCCTGGAATGGGCCGCCAGCCGGGGAATCGACAACCCGGTGCGGGTGTCGGGCATTTCCACAGTGCGCCCCACCTATCCCAACAGCGTGATCGAACTGCCCTATCTGGCGTCGGACTCGTGGTCTGCGGTGGGCGACGAGACCATGACGTTCAAGGACAACATTGCGGGCCGAGCATACGAAGAAGCGTCGGTTTCCCCCGAAGACCTCGACTTCGCCGAGGTGTACGACCTGTCGTCGGCCTACGAGCTGGACTGGTATGAGCACATCGGACTGTGCGAGCGGGGCGACGCGGCCAAGCTGCTGCGGGCCGGCGATACCGCCCTGGGCGGGCGCATTCCGGTTAACCCGTCAGGCGGGCTGGGGGCCTTCGGAGAGGCGGTGCCGGCTCAGGCCATCGCCCAGGTGTGCGAGATGGCGTGGCAGCTTCGGGGCGAAGCCGGCGATCGCCAGGTGGAGGGGGCTCGAGTAGGCCTGTCCATCAACCACGGCATGTTCGGCCACGGCTCCTCGGTGATCTGCACCCGGTAGTCGACTGATCTTGCCTCAGTGGGGGATAGCTCCCTCTGGCTAGAGTGCCGCCATGGCACCACCTGATCTGCTCAGTTCCGACGAAGACCGCTACGAGGTGTACCGGGTGTACCGGGACGAGTACCCGTGCTTCCACGATGAGGCTTCAGACACCTGGTTTGTGAGCCGCTACGCCGATGTGGAGCACGTGTTCAAGAACCCGGAATTCAGCACCGACATGTACGAGTGGATGATCGAGCCGGCCCACGGGCCGACGCTGCTGTCAAAGCACGGGGCCGAGCACTCCCGCTACCGCAACCTGGTGGCCCCCTTTTTCCGGGGAGCATTGCTGGAGGCCGACTTCATGCCCATGATCGAGGCCCAGGCCAAGTCGATGATCGACCAGTGGATCTCCGACGGATCCTGCGACTTGGTGGAGGGACTGTCGCGGTACCTGCCCATCAAGGTGATCGTGGCCATGCTGGGCTTGCCCGATGAGGACCACCCGAAGTTCCAGGACTGGTACGAGTCGATCAATCGGTTTGTGTCCAACATCAACCAGGACCCGGACATCATTGCTGAGGGCGAACAGACCCGGGTGGAGTTCCAGGACTACCTGATGCCGGTGATCGCCGAGCGGCGCCGCAATCCCGGCGACGATCTCCTGTCCAACTTGGTGACCGCCGAGATAGACGGCAGCGGTTTGTCCGACATCGAGGTCAAGTCGTTCACCAGTCTGCTGTTGACCGCCGGGGGAGAGACCACCGACAAGGCCATTGCCAGCTTGTTCAAGAACCTGCTGGAGCACCCCGACCAGCTTGAGCAGGTGCGAACTGACCGATCCATGGTGACCATGGCGGTGGCCGAGACGCTGCGCTACAGCCCGCCGGCTCACTGGATACAGCGCCTGCCCCACGAAAAGGCCGAGCTGCCGTCGGGCACCGGCACCATTCCTGCCGGCGCAACCGTGACCGGCATCATCGGGGCGGCCAACCGGGACGAGCGCAAGTACACCCACACCGATCCCGAGCGGTTCGACATCAACCGAAAGGACCTGCCCGCATCCAGCGCTTTTGCCGCCAACGCCGAGCACACCACCTTCTGCTTCGGGCGGCACCACTGCGTGGGCTCGTACCTGGCCAAAGCCGAGATCGAGGCTGCGCTCAACATTGTCCTCGACTGCACCGAGAACCTGCGCTTGGCCGACGGATTCGAGGCCAAAGAGGTCGGGATATTTCTCCGGGCTCCGGCTGAGCTTCATGTGGAGTTTGATCCGGTAGAAGGCAAGTAGGCGCAGGGGCGATTGGTGCTAGATAGACGGCTTTCCTACTATTGGAAGTTCAGGCGTTGGAGTGAGACTGAATCGTCCGGAGAGGGGACAAACATGAAACGCTCGTTGTGGAAGCTGCTGGCAGGACTGCTGGCGTTGGCGTTAGTCGCAGGTGCCTGCGGCAACGATGACGACAGTGAAGTAGCTGCTGGCTCCGACATCACCATCGGCTACCTCCAGTGGATTTACGCTGACGAGGCTGGCAAGAGGATCGAGGACGCGGCCAAAGAGGCCGTTGAGTTCTTCGGATGGAGCTACGAGACCTGCGATGCGGCCGGCGATCCAGCCCAGATGCCGGTCTGCGGGAACCAGCTATTGGACAAGGACATCGACGTGATGCTCACCGACGGCATTCCCGAGGCGTTTATCACCGACGTTCTCGAGCGAGCCGAGGAAGAAGGCGTTCCCGTGCTCTCCGCCGGTGGAGAGGTTGAGCCCCGCGACTTCTACATCGCCAGCTTCGCCTCCGACGACACCGACCTCGGTGTGCAGCTGGCCAACTATCTGGTGGACCAATTCCCCAACGGCGCCCGCATCATCGTGCAGTCGGTTCCCACCGCGTGGAGCGACAAGCGCATTGAGGGGTTGAACTCGGTCATTCAGGGCAACAACATCGAGATCGTCGATCAGTGGGAAGGCGACTTCGCCGACCTGGTGGCCGGTACCGAGGCCGACGTGACCACGAAGCTCCAGCAGTTCGACGACATCAACGCGGTGTGGATCAACTTCTCGGTGGCTTCCATCGGGGCCGCCCAGGCCATCGGCGCTCTCTACGAGGCCGACGATCCCAATCGCCCGCAACTGCTGACGTTCTATGCCAATCCCACCACCGTGAACGACATCCGGACTGGCCGGGTGGATGCCGCGGTGGATGAGAAGCTGGAGTGGCAGAGCTGGGCTCAGGTCGACGCCGTTGCCGCTTGGCTGGAAAACGGCACGATGCCCAGCCAAGAGCGGGCACCGATCTATGACGGACGGAACTTCTCGGTCCGCCAGGTGGTCACCATCAACACGGTGAACGCCATGCCGGCCGACAGCACCGAGGTGCCCGCCCCGGATCCACCCGGCGACTACGAGGAGTACTTCCGCAACAAGTGGTGCGACGAGTACGACGGCCTGCCCAACTGCTAAGGCCCTGAACTCGCACCCATCGGTGCAGTTTTGAACATGATTGAGCCGGTGACGGGAACATCTGTCACCGGCTCAATCGCGTGTGGTGGTCTGTCGGCTAGTTTCAACGCAGGGGAGGAAGCGAATGGCTGAAACAAACACTGTCCCTGTGTCGCCAGGGTCGGCCCAGCCGGGTTCAGAGGGCTCGCGCTCGAGAATAGATGTGCTGTCGTTTATTTCGACGTACGGGGTATTCATCACCTTGGTGGCCTGCATCGTGATCTTCTCGGTGCTCGACAGCGACTTCATCGAAATCGACAACCTGCGCACCCAGCTGGGCTTGGCCGCACCGCTGCTCATGCTTTCGCTCGGGCTCACGGTTGTGCTGGCTATGGGCGATTTCGATTTGTCCATCGCGGGAACACTCTCGGCCTGCGCGGCCGCAATCGTGGTGCTGATTGTGAACCACGACTGGCCCTGGGGCTTGGCGGTGCTGGTTGGAATCGCCTTCGGCTTGGGCATCGGGGCCATCAACGGCTTGTTGGTGTCATACGTGGAGATGCCCTCGTTCATCACCACGCTGGCTACTTTCCTGATTCTGCTGGGCGTGGAATACATGATCAGCGACGGGCGCAACATCACCGGCGCGGCCGACATGCCGGACCTGTATCGAGACCTCGGAATCGGCAAGCCTGAGCCGTTCACCGAATTCACCTCGCCGGTGTGGATTGCCGCCGGCCTGGCCATCATCTTGTGGCTGATGATGTCCAAGACCGAGCTGGGGCGGTACATGTACGCCATCGGCGGCAATCCTGAAGCGGCCCGACTCTCCGGCATCAACGTCAAGGCGTTGCGGGCGCTGGGATTTGTGGTGGTCGGATTTGTGGCCGTAATCGCAGCGGTGTCTCAGACGGCCCGGACAGCATCGTCGATACCCCGGGTGGGGATCTCGCTGCTGCTGTCGGCCTACGCAGCGGCATTCCTGGGGGCGGCAGCTTCCCGCAAGGGCCTGTTCAACGTGCCCGGCACCGTGCTCGGGGTGATCTTCTTGCAGGCAGTGCAATCGGGTCTCACCATCTTGGGCTACGACCGCGACATCCTGGACATCTCGCGGGGGTCGATCCTGGTGCTGGCCATGCTGCTCACCGCATTGGGAGCGAGTCGAAGATGACGGAAGCGGCACAGGTAGTCAGCGCCCCGCTGCTGGAGGTCTCCGGAGTCACCAAGCGCTACCCCGGAGTCTTGGCGGTCGACGATGTGTCCCTGTCGCTGGAAGCCGGACAGATCGTCGGGCTGGTGGGCAAGAATGGCGCGGGCAAGAGCACGCTCATCAAGATCATCGCCGGAGCCGAGCACGCCGATGAGGGCAGCTTGCAGTTGAACGGCGAGCCCCTTGTGCTGCACCGGCCTCACGACGCCACCGTCGCCGGGCTGGCCTTCGTTCATCAAGACTTGCAGGACGTCGGCGACCTCTCGGTAGCCGAAAACGTGAGGATGGGCTTGGGCTATCCCCGAAAAGTGGGCCTGTTTGTGGACTGGGCCGAGCTGTACCGCCAGGCTGCCGAACCCCTCGCCCGACTGGAGGCCGACATTGCCCCCCGAGACTCCGTGGGAGAGCTGAGCGTGGCCAAGCAGCGCCTGGTGATGATTGCCCGCGGCTTGGCCCAACAGGCCCAGCTCTTAGTGCTAGACGAGCCCAGCGCCTCGCTCACCGATGAGGAGATCGACCACTTATTCGCCGTCGTTCGCAGGTTGCGAGACGACGGGATCACCGTGGTGTACGTATCGCATCGCCTAGAGGAGATTTTCGAGCTCACCGAGCGGGTGATTGTGATGCGCAACGGGCAGCTGGTTGCCGACGAGTCCACCGAGTCGCTGGATCGCTCATCGCTCATTGCCCACATCACCGGCCATGAGCACGCCCAAACCGCCGTTGAGCGGCGGGCGAGTCGGGGGGTTGGGGGACGTCCCGACACTGAGGTGGTGCTGGAGGTGGACGGGGTTAGTGCTGACACAGGTGTGAATGACTGCTCTTTCGACGTCCGCAAGGGGGAAATCCTGGGTGTGGGCGGGCTGATGGGCAGCGGCCGAACCGAGATGGTCCGAGCGGTGTTCGGCGCCGATCATCGTCGGGAGGGCACGGTGCGAGTACACGGCGCCGAGGTCAGCGACAGACACCCGTCGGAGTCGATGGCTGCGGGACTGGCCTTGTTGCCAGAGGATCGCAAGACCCAGGGCAACATCATGGACTTCAGCGTGCGCCACAACATCACGCTGGCCTCCCTAGATCGCCACCGGGCTCGGCCGCGCCTGCCGGCCCCGTCTGGCCGGATGGAGAAGCAGGCGGCCGACCGCCGAATCGAGCGGCTCAGCATCGCCACCCCCCACGACCGCCAGCTCGTCCGCCTGCTGTCAGGCGGGAACCAGCAAAAGGTGGTGATCGCCAAGTGGTTGGAGCAGGGCGCCGATGTGCTGATCTTCGACGAGCCCACCATCGGGGTGGATGTGGATGGGAAAGAAGAAATCTACGACATCATGGAGGAGCTGGCTGCGGAGGGGAAGGCGGTGGTGTTCATCTCCTCAGAGTTCTCCGAGCTGGTCGGCGTGTGCCATCGGGTTCTGGTGCTGCATGAGGGCCGCATCGTGGGCGAGCTGGAGGGTGATGCCGTTACTGAGCCGGCCATTGTGGAGATCTGCTACAGCCAGCACTGACAGCCAATTCGCAGTGTGATGGTGTGGGTAATGTCACTGCTGGTGGGTACCGTGTACCGCACAACTGGCTGACTTTCTCAGAGGCGGGCATGAAAAAACTGTTGATCCTGTTGTTGAGCGCGGCGCTGATTCTGGCCGCTTGCTCTGATAGCGAGACCGATGTACCGGTCACCGGGTCGATTAGCTCTGGCCAGGACATAGCGACCGGCGAGGCAGATCCCACTGCTGAGGCCACAGCCGAGCCCACGGATTCGCCCACACCGGAGCCCGAGGCCGAGGCCGAGGCCGAAGAGCCCGCTCAACCCGAGACTCCGGTGGATGCGGGCGACGAGTGCCAATCGGCGGATGACGCCGGGGCCGAGAGCCCGGAGGGCCTGTTGCCGGTTGATCCCGATGTGAAGATCGGGACGCTGAACAACGGATTCACCTACTACATCCGGTCGAACGACAGCCCGGGCGGCTCATTGTCGCTGCGTCTTGTGGTCAACGCCGGGTCGTTCAACGAGCCATTCGCGGGCGCCAACTACGCCCACTTCCTCGAGCACATGCTGTTCAACGGCACCGAGAAGTATCCCGGCAATGAGATCATCGATGCGCTGGAGAGCATCGGGGTGGAGTTCGGCCCCGACCTCAACGCCTACACCTCCTACGACGAGACCGTCTACATGCTCGACCTGGTCATAGACGAAGAAGAAGACTCGGTGGGCACCGCATTCGACGTGCTGTCCCAGTGGGCCCATGCCGCCACTATCGACCCCGTGGATGTGGAGGAAGAGCGGGGGATTGTGCGCGACGAATACCGCCTCAGGGACGAGTCTGGCCAGGGCATTATTTTCAAGGCATTCGACCGGATGTACGGACAAGGCACGCCCTATGAGGGGCGCTCTCCCGGCGGCACAGCAGAGAACATCGAGGCGACCACTGCCGAGGATCTGCGGGACTTCTACGAGACGTGGTACGTGCCTTCCAATATGGCGGTGGTCGCAGTAGGCGACCTTCCCATCGACACGCTGGAAGAATTGGTCGAGGAGTATTTCTGCGGCATTCCGACCGGGGATGATCCGCCCGTCGTTGACAACTGGTCGGCGTTGAACCCTGAGGCGACATTCGAAACTGCCACCT
This sequence comes from Acidimicrobiia bacterium, assembly GCA_009843565.1. Lineage (GTDB taxonomy): Bacteria > Actinomycetota > Acidimicrobiia > Acidimicrobiales > Bin134 > Poriferisocius. Next base: position 18,336 of record VYDF01000096.1, read on the forward strand.
CCCCGGAACAGTCTTATTCCTATCTTTCTCTGGATATCCGCCTGCCGTCTTGGGACCCCAACACGATCGAAGGCGACCGCCAACTGTGGATCGAAGAGATCATCAGCATCATGGTGGAGAATCGCCTTCAGGACGGCTACGAGCAGGGCTTTTTGTCGCAGATCGATCCAACCCACTGGTTGACGTTCTCCCATACCCGAGGCTTGCGCTTCTACGGCACGAATCTGAGGGCTGACGACTTCTCTGCCGCCCTCACCGACTATTGGTCTTTGCTGCTGAGCCTTGAACAGCACGGCTTCGGCGACGCCGATCTAGAGCGGGCGGCCAAAGCGATCAGGGCTGATTTGGAATCGGCGATAGAAGCAGAACCCACCGTCCAGGATCGCCAACGCGCCGATCAATATGCGGCGCACTTCCTGGGTGGCAGCGATATCGGACGGCTAGAAGACACCGCGGCGCGAGTCGATGCCCTGCTCGATGAACTCCAGGTTGACGAGCTCAGCGACCGCTACCGGGAGATCTTGGCTGACAGCGGGCTGATCCTGATCGCGGTGGGTCCCGATCCCTCCGAAGTGCCCACGGTCGAGGAGATGCAGGCTGCGGTCGACGCTGCCGTACCGGGCGAGCTTCCGGAAATGATCGGAGAGGCGTCTGAGCTCCTCTCTGTGCCTGATCCGGTTGACCCGGTGAGCGAAGGTCCGATTGAGGCCATCACCAGTGAGCTGGACGATGCCTATGAGTGGGAGTTCGCCAATGGGGCCCGGGTCATGTACGCCTATTCCGACATTGCCGAAAATGAGATCAGCCTTCAGGCCATCTCCTGGGGCGGATGGTCGGCCCTCGAAGAGGGGGAACGTCCGCTGGCCCAATACCTGGCGACCCGGGCAGTGGGCAACAGTGGGCTGGGCGATCTGAGTCCAGCGCAGATATCCCGCTATCTGGATGATCGCAACGCTCAGGTGCAGCCGTTTATCGGCGAGACCACAGAAGGCATCGCGGGAGCCTCGGATTCTGCGGACGTAGAGACGATGTTCCAGCTCATGCACCTGTACATGACCGAGGCGCGTGTAGACGAGCAGGCCTTTGGTGAGGCCGTCAACATCGGCGACATCATCGCTTCGCTGTCGGTGTCTGATCCCGACTGGCAGCAGGCGTTGGCTTATCTCGAAGTCCGTCACGGTGAGGCGTTCGGATGGTTCAACCTGGTCGCCCCTCCGGAGACGTTGGACTCGCTAACGCCGGAATCACTCCTCGATATCTACCAGCGGCGTCTGGTCGGGGTTGACGACCTTGTGGTGGTTGTCGTGGGTGATGTGGACCGCGATGTTGTCGAGCAGATGGCTCGCACCTATGTGGGCACTCTGCCCGCTGGGGAGTCCGATGACTACGTGAATCGCCGCGCTCCTGTGCCTGAGGGGATTGTCCGGCGCGAAGTAGTGCTCGGACCAGACATCCAATCCACCTCTGCGACCTACTTCTACGAACTCTTGTCCGATGTGAACCCGGCATCGGAAGTGGCTGTAGACGTGCTCCAAGTGCTTCTGGACAGTCGACTGGTCGAAAACGTCCGCGAGGATCTCGGCGATACCTATGTAGTTGCGGCATCGATCGGGATGAGCATTACGCCGGAACCCAGGATCGATGCTGAGGTCTTCGCAACCGGCGACCCTGAGCAGATGGCAACCATCGAGGCGGAGATGACCCGCATCTTGGCCGAGGTGCGCTCTGGTGAGATCACCAATGAGGAGTTCGAACAGGCCCGCTCCGTTGTCAACGACAATTACGCCCTAGTCGTCAACGCCGACTTCACCAATGTGCTGCTTCGCCGGGCCTATGTCAGCGACGATGAACTGCCTACTCCAGGCCGGCTCATCGATGAGCTGGAGGCCTTGGAGCTGGCCGATGTGCAAGAGCTGGCGGCGCTGCTGTTCGATCCCGATCAGCACATCCAGATCATCCGGGTGCTGCCCGGTTGATCCAGATCAGACCTGGCGCTCTTCGTCGGCCCAGTGGGGGTCTCGTAGCATTCGCTTGAGAATCTTGCCGGTTGGGGCCTTGGGCAGCTCGTCGACAAAGGCGACCGACCTTGGCTTCTGGTAGGAGGCCAGGTTCTGGCGGGCGGCATCGATGATCTCGTCCTCGGTGGCGGTCATGCCCGGCTTGAGCACCACGTAGGCCATGACCGACTCGCCCCAGGTGTCGTCGGGCACGCCGATGACTGCGGTCTCCAGCACCGCCTGGTGGGTGGCTATGGCTTCTTCCACCTGGACGGAGTAGATGTTCTCCCCCCCAGAGATGATCATGTCTTTGGCCCGGTCGACGATGAACACATAGCGCTCGTCGTCCCAGGTGGCGATGTCGCCGGTCCACATCCAGCCGTCCTTGATGGTGTCAGCGGTGAGGTCGGGGCGACGGAAATAGCCCAGCATGTTGGCCTCGGATCGCACGATGATCTGCCCCGGCGTCTTTCCGTCGCAGGGAACGTCCACTCCATCGGAGTCCACCACTCGCACTGAGGTCACGAATCCCTCCCGGCCACACGACCGCAGCCGCTCGGGGCGGTGGTCGTCGCGGATGGCCCGGATGTGGTCCTCCTGCGACAAGAAGCACATGGTGGTGCCCTCGGTCTGGCCGTACCCCTGGATGAGGGTGCAGGGGAACTTGTCCAAGGCCTCGGTGATGACCCGGGAGGGCATGGGACCGCCGCCGTATTGGATGTTGCGCAGGCTGGAGATGTCGTAGTTTTCGAACCCCTCCACCGCCATCATCCAGTTCAACATGGTGGTGACGCCCAAGAAGGCCGACACCTTCTCGGCTTGGATCAGCTCCATGGCCAGGGTGGCGTCGAAGTTCATCAGCACCAGAGGGCAGCCGTGGGCCAGGTAGTTCATGGCCAGCACCACCGGGATGTGGAACATCTGCCCGGTGAGCATGTACACGTCGCTGGGGACGATGCGCTCGGCCACCGTCTGGTTGAGCATCCCGAAGTAGACGCTGCGGTGGCTGTGCAGGGCGCCCTTGGACTCCCCAGTGGTGCCCCCGGTGTAAAGGATGAACAGCGGGTCGGTGTCGCCCACCTCGGCCGACGCCTCGGGCTCAGCGTCCGACGACGAGGCCACCAGCTCTTCGTAGGAGCCATCGCCGCCTTCGCCGTACTGGAGCCAGTGGTCCACCGAGCTCACCAAGCCCGAAAGTTCGGCTGACTCGGCGGCGTACATCCCCTGGGTGATGTAGGCCCGGGGCTCTCCGTTATTGACGATCTTGGCCAGCTCCGGGGCCGACAGGCGCCAGTTCATGGGCTGGGCCACCAGGCCGGAGCGTCCGCAGGCGAAGTACAAAGCGGCGTACTCCACCGAGTTTTGGCTCAAGATGCCGACCCGGTCGCCCTTTTCCAGGCCCAAGCCGACCAGCCCGTTGGCCAGGCGGCGGATGTGCTCGTCAAAGGCCGCGAACGTGACCCGCTGGCCGGTGGTGGAGTCTATGATCGCCTCGCGGTTCGGCGTCTGCCGGGCCCACTTGGCGGGGATCTGGCCGATGTTCATCTGCGGCTCCTTTCTAGAGAGTTACCAAAGAGCTAGTGCGATGTTCATGGCCCTGGTTGGCCGGTGTCGCCCTAGTAGGGCAGGTCGAGAGCCAAGAACCGCTTTTGGATCTTCCAGTCGCTGCCTACGCGCACGCAGTCATCGGTGTACACGCCGCTGGACAGAACGGAGAGCTGGCCGTTCTCCACGGTGATGAGCACCAGGTAGCTGATGGCCGTGATCGAGTCCTCGGTCTCGTTCTCGAAGTAGAGGTTGGTCACCACGTGGCGACGCTGGTCGGTCTGCTCTTCCATCGCTCCGCTGAACAGCCCGGCGATGGCCTCCGACCCCTCAAAGGTGATCGGGTCGCCGCCGGCGATCGTCATAGCGAACACCGGATCGTCGGGAGCGAACATCCCGATGAGGAAATCGCTATCGCCTACGTCGTAGGCCACCCCGGCGTGGTTCAAAAGTTCGGTTACTGCCTGCTTGTCTGCCATTGGATTACTCCATTCCCAGTTGTTCCACCGTGCCCCGCCACGCGAGCGAGCCACCGTCGATCAAAATGTACGCGCCGTTGATGAAGCCGGCCTCTCGGCTGGCCAAGAAGCACACCAGCTCGCCCACCTCGGAGGGGAGTCCCAACCGGGGAATGAGCGAGGTGTTGATGAGCGCCTTTTCGAACGCCGCCGGGTCGTCGGACTGCTTCACAAAGTCGGTGACCATGTCGGTGGCGATGGCGGTAGGGCCGTAGCAGTTGACCCGGATGCTGAGCGGGGCCAAGTCCACCGCCAGGTTCTGGGTTTGCAGCCGGATGCCGCCCTTGGAAGTTCCGTAGGCCGAATTGTTCGGATAGGCGGACTGCGCTCCGGTGGATGCCGCGTTGACGATCGACGGCCAGTCGCTTTCCTTTAGGTAGGGGAGCGCCGCCTTGGAGCAGATCCAGGGTGCTACCGCGTTGACCTCCACCACCTTTTTGAACACGTCAAGTGGCATCTGCTCCAGACTGCACTGGTCGGCGGCGGCCAGCCCGCTCTCATGGATGCCGGCGTTGTTGTGCAATACGTCGATGCCGCCATAGGCATCGGCGGTGGCCGCCATCAATGCCTCTACCTGGTCGGTATCGGTCACATCGCAGTGCTGGTAGGCCGCGGTTCCGCCCGAGGCGTTGATCTCGTCGGCGACTGCCTGTCCTTGTTCGTCGTTGAGGTCGGACACCATCACCTTGGCGCCCTTGCTGGCCGCGACCTGAGCGGTGGCCGCCCCGATTCCGGTCGCCGATCCGGTGATAACGAATCGCAGTCCTTCGATACCCATTTATGCCCCCTTGTGCGAGATACGGCCCGCAGCGTAGGCGGCTTGGTTGGCGGGTGTAAAACAAAGCCACCATCCACATCGAATCGCAGGGCGGCAAGGGTCTCTTGGTAGGTTTAGCCGGTGCCCACGCTGACTACGGAGCCCCCGGAACGGTTGGGTGGCGACCCCCGTCCCGAGCTCGTCGTGCGAGATGGTCGAGTTCTCTTGGCGGGAAGCCGGTGTGGCGATTGCCGGCACCCGATGATGGTCTCACCACCCCGCTGTCCGGTTTGTGCCGGCGCGTCCATGGCACCGGCCACGTTTGGCCCCGGGGCCACGGTGTTCAGCTCTACGGTGCTGCGAATTCCCGTGCCGGGGCGCACCCCGCCGTTCACCTTGGCCTATGTGGACGTGGACGATGGTCCTCGTATTCTCGCCCACGTCGACGGGCCTGACGAAGTCTTGGTTCCCGGTAGCAGGGTTGAGTTGGCCGGGTGGAGTGAGCACGGCGATCCAGTGGTGCAGAGGAAGGGTCGATGAGCGGAACCGACACGGCCATCTGGGGGGTGGGGACCTCGGCGTTCGGCAAGCAGACCTCGCTGGGCGGTCCCCGCTTGGCCTGGCGGGCCACGGTCGAGGCCTTGGACGACGCCGGGCTGAAAGCGTCTGACATCGACGCCGTTTACGCCGGTTCGGTGTTCGGCGACCCTGGCACTGTCACTCGCACTCTTCAGCAGATCGGGATCGTGGAAGTGCCGGTGATCACCATCGAGAACGCCTGTGCCAGTGGCACATCGGCATTCCACGAAGCCCGGATGGCGGTGGAAACCGGCCGGTACGAGCGGGTATTGGCGTTTGGCATCGAGACCATGACCGCCCATTTCGACGGCGCCATCAGCCCGATCGCCTCCGATCCGGATGGGGCCCAGGGCTACGCCATGCCCAGCATCTACGGCATGTCGGCCACCCGGTACAAGTACGAGTTCGGGGTGACCGACGAGCAGATGGCATCGGTGGCGGTGAAGAACCGCCGCCACGCGGTGGGCAATCCCCGGGCTCAGCACCGCAAGACTGTCACCGTGCAGCAGGTGCTGGGCAGCCGCATGGTGGCCGATCCGATAACCCTATTCCAGTGCTGTTCGATTGCCGATGCGGCCGCGGCCGCGGTGATTGGGCCACTGGGCGGCTCTCATGATCCCGTCCAGGAGGTGGCCATCCGATCCAGCGCGCTGCGCTCTGGCCGGCTGTGGGACCACACCACCGACAAGGTTTGGGGCTGGGACATCGTGGCCGACACCGCGGCCCGGGCCTACGAGGCCTCCGGGGTAGGGCCGGGCGATATCGACGTGTTCGAGGTTCACGATGCCTTCACCATCGGTGAGATCATCACCACCGAGGCATTGGGGATGTGCGGCCTGGGTGAAGGCGGGCAGCTGGTGGAGTCGGGCCACACCGCATTAGGCGGGGCCCAGCCGGTGAACCCATCGGGTGGCCTCTTGTCGCGGGGTCACCCATTGGGGGCCACCGGTCTGGCTCAGATCGCCGAGATCGTCTGGCAGCTTCGGGGTATGGCCGCCGATCGGCAAGTACCCGGTGCCCGCCTGGGCGCGGTCGAGACCATGGGCGGTGGCACCGCGGGAATCGATGGCAATGCCTGTGTGGTGACCGTGCTGGAGCAAGTGGGATGATCCCATGAGCGAGCGGCAAGGGCTGGCCATCGATGACGAGGTTCTGTCGCCGGAGCGGATCGCCGATCCCCATTCCTATTTCTCCGTTCTCCGAGAGCACGATCCGGTTCATTGGAACGAGAAGTACCGGGCGTGGTTTATCCACCGCTACGACGACGTGCTCGACGCCCTCCGGGATCCCCGTTTCTCCTCGGAGCGCATCGGCGCGGCCTACGACCGCCTGACCGAAGAGCAAAGGGCTGAGCGCCAGCCCACCTACGACATCTTGATGGACTGGCTGGTGTTCCGAGATCCCCCCGACCACACCCGTCTGCGCCGATTGGTGAGCCGGGCCTTCACCCCCCGAGCGGTGGAGGCGTGGCGGGACCGGATTACCGGCGTGGTCGACGAGTTGATCGACAACCTGTCGGACCGGGATCACTTCGACCTGATCGAGGACTTCGCCTATCCCATCCCCGCGGTGGTGA
>VYDF01000124.1 GCA_009843565.1 Acidimicrobiia bacterium
GAACAGCGCCGCCGCCCCCGTTGAGATCGCCACGACCGCCCCCAGCGCGCCGCCCGCCCCCATCAGCCCGTCTAAGTCTTCGATGCCGGGCCGGTTGAGAGTGATGTGGAGCAGCCCGGTTACCGAGAGGAGCGTCAACACGGTTCCGATGCTGAGGCGAACGGCCAGCACCAGATCAGCCCGGGCCTGATCGGTATAGGGATTGTTGTCGAAACCGCCGGGGGCGCTCTCCTGCAACTCCTCCTCGGGGCGGGGACCTCGCAATAGAACGACCCCGATGGCAACCAGAGCGATGGGGACCGCGGCCCTCGCGGTGCCGATCAACGCACCGATCGCCACCCTGAGCCCCGAGCCGAACACTCCGGCCACATCGGCCCACAGGCTGCATGCCGCCACCAATCCGGCGAGGATGAAGCCCACCGCGATGATATCGGCGCGATGTTGTGCCCAAACCGCGCCCGCGGCCTGCTTCAGCCGACTCTCAGGAGAAGCAACGGCTTTGGATTTGGTCTTGGCGCTGGGCTTGGCAGGGGGTTTGCGAGCGGTTTTCGTAGCCACAACAACAACAAACGTACCATTGACAACACCAGCAACCAATGGTTGACAAACTGGCCCGCGGCCCGGCGCACCAGCCGTTCCAAATCGTCATCTCCCCCTGAGGCCAGGTACTCCTCCACGACAGCCGCCACCTCGTCGGCACCCAGAGATTCCAGTTCCTTCAACGTCTCGGCCCCCACCCAGCCCCTGCTCTCAAACCGGGGTTGAGCCAACAAGCGACCTTCAGCGCGATCCACCACCACCACTATGTTGACCACTCCCTGGCCGCCGAGGATAGACCGCTCGCTGAACAACCCCCGGTCGTTCTCGATCAATCGCCCGTTTACGAAGTAGTAGTCGCCCGATGTGACCCTTCCCCGATTGCCCAGACCACCGTCGCTCAACTCGATCTGCTCGCCGTCACGAGCGAGGACCACTCGATCCGTGGGCATGCCCATCTTCATAGCCAGGTCGGCGTGTGCGACCAGGTGGCGAAGCTCGCCGTGAACGGGGACGAAGAACTCGGGGTCGGCCACCGTGTGCAGGGTGCGGAGCTCGTCCTGCTTGCCGTGGCCGGTGGTATGGACCTCCAATTGCCCGCTGTGGACCACTTCGGCTCCCCTATCCATCAAGTTGTTGATCATCCGAGCCACCCGGGCCTCATTGCCGGGGATGGGAGTCGAGCTCAGCACCACGGTGTCGTCGGGTCCGATATCGATCCAACGGCTGTCCCCGGTAGCGGCCATGGCCAACGCCGAGCGGGTCTCCCCTTGAGAGCCGGTGGCCACCACGCACACCTGGCCTGGGGGATAGCGCTCGGCGTCAGATATGTCGATCACCGCGTGGTCGGGCAGCCGGAGCAGGCCCAAATCCCGGGCCAGGGCGAAGTTGCGCTTCATGGACAGTCCCAGCGTGGCCACCTTGCGCCCTGATTCCACTGCCGCATCCGCCACTTGCTGAACCCGGTGAATGTGACTGGCGAACGCAGCCACCACCAGGCGCCGATCAGGATGGGCTGCGAACACCCCGCGCAGCACTTCTCCCACCTCGGACTCCGAGCGGGAGCTGCCGGGAATCTCTGAGTTGGTGGAGTCGCACAGCAATAGCCGTATTCCCTCGTGGCGGGCGATGGCCCCGATGCGGGCCAGATCGGTGCGCCGGCCGTCAACCGGGTTCAGGTCCAGCTTGAAGTCGCTGGAATGCAGGATCACCCCCTGGGGGGTTCGGATAGCTGAGATCAGCCCGGAGGGAACTGAGTGGGTGACAGGTATGAACTCGCAGTCGAACGATCCGACGCGAACGCGGTCGAGGTCGCCGATGGGGATGAGGGTGGTTTGGTCGACGACGCCGCGTTCCTCAAGACGGTTGCGAATCAATCCCAGGGTAAAGGGTGAGGCATATATCGGAAACGACAGCCACTCCAGCGCATGGGACAACGCTCCTATGTGATCCTCGTGGCCGTGGGTGCATATGCAGCCCACGATGCGATCAGCCCGATCGCGCAGATATTCCAGATCGGGGAGCACGAAATCGGCACCGGGCATGTCCTCATCGGGAAACAGCACTCCGCAGTCCAACAAGAGCACCTCGCCCTGGCACTCGATGGCCGCGCAGTTTCTCCCGATGTCGCCCAACCCGCCCAAAAAGGTGATCTGAACCGGTTCAGCCATCGGCGCGAATCCTCGATGTGACCGCAGGTTCAGCCATCGGCACCGTGGCGTGTTCCGGCCAACACGGCGGCCGCGGCCTCGATCAGACCGTCGGGCTCGACGTCCAACGGCGGTCGGCACCGGCCCACCGGCAGCCCGATCAGGCGCATCATGGCCTTGGCCGGGATGGGGTTGGGCGCAGCCAACCCCGTCTCGTAGTCGAAAGATGGCTGAAGGTCGGCGTTGATCCGGCGGGCAGCAGCCACGTCCCCCGCCTCGAAAGCCGAGATCATCTCGGCGTGCTCGGCGCCGGTCCAATGGGTGGCCACTCCGATCACTCCTACCGCCCCAACCGCCAGCAAAGGCAGCGTAAGGCTGTCATCGCCGCTATACACCTCGAAGTCGTCGGGGGCCCGGGCGATGAGTTGGGCGGTTTCAGCGGGGTCGCCGGCCGCGTCTTTGATGCCGACGATGTTGGCCACGCCGTGGGCAAGTTCGAGCAGCGTGGCCGTGTCCACCTTGCGCCCAGTGCGCACGGGAATGTCGTATATGAGCACCGGAAGGTCGGTTGCCGCCGCCACGGTGGAGAAGTGCTTGGCCATGCCAGCCTGCGAGGGTCGATTGTAATAGGGGGCTACCGACAAGATGCCGCTGGCTCCAACCTCGCTGGCCCGCTCGGTGAGCTCGACGGCCGCGGCAGTGTCGTTGCTGCCCGCTCCGGCCACGACGGGGACATCCACTGCGGAGACCACCGTACCGATGAGCTCGATCTGCTCGTCGTGGGTCAGAGTGGGCGCCTCGCCCGTGGTACCGGCTATCACCAATCCGTCGCTTCCGTTGTCGGTCAGCCATTTGGCCAGCAAGGCAGCGGTGTCCAAATCCAGAGAGCCGTCTTCTCCAAATGGGGTGACCATGGCGGTAAGCACCTTGCCGAATCGGGCCATGGGTTCTCCTTATACGTCAGCGGATTGGTTGGCTTCTTCGGCTGCCCGGTCAATGCCCAGCGTCACCAGGAGATCCTCGTGCAGCTCGAACCACACCTCATGGTACGAATCCAAAGACGGCTTCGTAAACCAGTTAATTTCTCCGCTCTGCACCTGATCCAGCGCGTATTCCAGTCGCGGCCCGTAGTGGCCGAAGCGATCGAGCGCCTCGGCCAACTGAACCAGTATCGGCTGGACGCGCCGGTTGATTTCCGCCAAGCGGGCGATGACCTCGGCGTCGTATTCCGAATTGGAGTGGTCGTTCAGGGTTTGGTCT
>VYDF01000259.1 GCA_009843565.1 Acidimicrobiia bacterium
ATCACTGCCTCCAGTGTGCCACTCCGGCATCGATACCTCACCCAGAGCGCAGGCTTTCCCATTCGTCGAGGAGGCTGGAGTCTGTAGTGCGCAAGAGGGTGCGGAGTTCGGCGGTAACACTGGCCAGGGCGTCGGTGACCGCGGCGGCGGGGATGGTTTGGACCAGGGCCTTGTAGCAGTCGGACAGATAGCGCAACAGGGCGCCCTCTGAGCGCTTGATGCCGTATCGGGAGACGTACTGGTTGAAGGTGTCGCCGACCTCCATAAGGTCGCGGGCCACCGATTTGGGGCTGGGGCGGTCGTGGCCCACCCAGGGGTGGTAGCGGGAGAACACCCCGAAGGCCGGCTCGATGAACTCGGCCTCGGGGCGGGGCCAGGTGACCTCTGATAGCCGCTCCAAGCGCTCCTCATAAGGCACCCGCTCGGCCTTGAGCTGGGCCATCAGGTCGTCGCGGGCCTTGTCCCGCTGGGCCAACAGCACCACCGTGGGGTCTTCCAGAACCGACTCCACCACGCTGAGCGCCTGCCAGTGATAGTCGGGCGCCTCCATGTCCAACGCCTCCAGCGCTTCTACCGCGAACAGCCCGAGCGGCTGGTTGAGCCGGAACTCGTCTTGCAGATCGAGGTTCACCCGCACCGGGCGCCCGAGATCGTCGGGCTTGTCGAGCACCTCCACGATCTCGGCATCGATCAGCGACCGGAACACGGCTACCGCCCGGCGAATGTGGACTCGTTGGCGGGATCGGGGCTCATGGTTGTCGATGAGTAGGCGCTTCATGGCCGCGCATCCGTCGCCGGGCCGGTCGAGCACGTTGAGCATCATGGAGTGGCTCACGGCGAAGCTCGACTCCAGAGTCTCGGGTTGACCGTGCCACAGCCGGTTCAAAGTGTCGCCGTCGTAGTGGGCGTAGTTGTGCTCGGGCGGCTTCTTCTTCACCAGCTTGCGGCGCTTGACCGGGTCGGACGCGGCTTTGGCCTCGGCCCGGCGGTTCTCCACCACATGCTCGGGGGCTTGCACCCACACGCTGCCCTCTTCGTCGAAGCCCTTTCGCCCGGCCCGGCCCGCAATCTGTAGAAAGTCTCGCACCGACAGCACCCGGGTGCGGCGGCCGTCGTACTTGTAGAGGCGTGTGAACAACACGGTGCGGATGGGGACGTTCACGCCCATACCCAGGGTGTCGGTGCCGCAGATCAACTTGAGATGCCCCTGCTGGGCCAGCTTTTCCACCAGCAGCCGATACTTGGGCAACAGCCCCGCGTGGTGCACCCCTACCCCGGCCAGCACGAAGCGGCGCAGGTCCTTGCCGAACGGAGTGTCGAAACGGAAGCCGCCCACTGCCTCTTTGACCGCGGCCTTGGCTTCGGCGTCCAGCACGTCGAGGCTGGTGAGGCTCTGGGCTTGGGAGGTTGCCTCTCGCTGGGTGAAGTGCACGATGTACACCGGCGCCTTGTCGGCCCCCAGCAGTTCGGCAATGGACACGTGCAATGGCGTTTCCCGATACTCCACGTCGAGGGGCACCGGCCGCTGAGCCGAGACCACCAATGCGGTGGGCCGCCCGTTGCGCTGGGTCAGGTCTTTGCGCAGGCCGGTGGTATCGCCCAGAGTCGCTGACATCAACAGGAACTGAGGCCGGCTCAGTTCCAACAGCGGCACCTGCCATGCCCAGCCTCTATCCCGGTCGCCGTAGTAGTGGAATTCGTCCATTACCACCAGATCGGCGTCGGTCTCGTTGCCGGAGTGGAGAGCACGCAAGGCCAGGATCTCAGCGGTGCAGGCGATCACCGGGGCGTTGCCGTTGACGGTGGCGTCTCCGGTGACCATTCCCACCCGCTCGGCTCCGAATGCGGTCACCAACTCGAAGAACTTCTCACTCACCAACGCCTTGATCGGAGCGGTGTACACCGCCTGCCGACCCTGGGCTAGAGCGGCGAACGCCCCGGCCAGCGCTACCAGCGACTTGCCCGAACCCGTGGGCGTGGCCAACACCACGTTGTCGCCGGCCAGCAGACGCAGCACAGCCTCCTCCTGATGGGGGTACAGCTCCAGCCCCGCCGCCTCCGACCAATCGCAGAATGCCCCGAGCAGCTCATCGGGATCTCCGGCGTCGGGCATGAACTCACCAAGTGAGGGAGGGGCAGACATGGCCCAACCAGGGTAGGGGCGGACAAGGCGTGGGAGGCTACGGGAATGAAGTTCGGGCTCTATCTCATCGGCAGCGCGACCGGGGCGTCAGGACCGCCAGCGGCGCCGATCGCCGATCCGGAGTTTCTAGCCGGCTTTGCCCAGCACGCAGAAGCGGCGGGGTGCGACTCCCTTTTCTTCGCCGATCACATCGTATTCCCCGCGGCCAAAAGGGCGCCCTACCCATACGCCGAATCGGGGGCTTACCCCTGGGACAACGAGCACACCCAGCTCCCAGAACCGTTGGCGCTTATGGCCTACCTAGCCGGGGTCACCAACGCGCTTCGTTTCGGCACTGCGGTACTGGTGTTGCCCCAGCGCCACCCAATGCTTCTGGCCAAGCAGCTGGCCACCATCGACGTGCTGTCTGGGGGCCGGGCTGAGCTCGGAATCGGCTCGGGTTGGCTGGCCGACGAATTCGACGCCTTGGGCTACTCATTCGCCGACCGGGGTGCCCGCACCGACGAATACATAGACGTCCTACGGGAGCTGTGGGCCAACCCGGTGGCCAGCTTTGCCGGCCCGACCGTGGCCTTTGACGGCATTCAACTCACCACGCATCCCCGCCAGTCCGGCGGCATACCCATCATCGTGGGAGGCCACTCGCCACCCGCACTGCGCCGTGCCGGCCAGCGGGGCGACGCGTTCTTGCCTGCATTCTCGGCCTCGCAGGACCGGGATCGCTGGCCTGAGATGTGGGCCGAGGTGCAGAGCTGGGCCGCCGATGCGGGACGGGTTGGAGCCTGCGAGCTCCAGGGATTCGGCGCCACTCTCGACGACGCCCGATTCTTGGCCGACCTGGGGGCAACTCGCATGATCTACAGCACCCACGATCCCGAATTGGCCTCGGCTCGAGACACCCTCAATCGTTTCGCCGACGAGGTGATGGCCCGAATGTGACCGCGGGCCACGACACGTTTTGTACCAAAGCTGCTGATTTCGCGTTGATTTCGTGATTTTTTGGGAAATTTCTTTTACACAGGTTACACCTAGCCCTCGCCATCCCAATCCAAATCAAAAACCCAGGTCAAGCGATTTCACTGAGTCGCCGACAAGAAGATTTCCACAAGTCGATAAGACGCAAGCTCATTTATCGCTTCCCTTGGACCTCCCAGGTGGGAATTATTTGAGAGTTTCTCTCGCGAGAATGCCCGCTCCCTTTGCGCCCGTGCCTTTATCTGCGGTCCAGGAGGATCAAAGAGTTAGGAGCAAACTCATGAACCACCCCGGGGAAAACCTCATCGGCCCGGCAGCTGCC
>VYDF01000304.1 GCA_009843565.1 Acidimicrobiia bacterium
ACGAAGAAGCTGTGGCCCAAAGAGAGCTGCCCGCTGTAGCCGGTGGCGATGTTCAGGCCCAAAATGGCCACCATCAGGGCGACGGCCTGGCTGAGGTTGCCCAGCCCGAACGTGTAGCGGTTGCCGAAGATCGTGGGGCTGTAGGTGTCGGCGATCAGAAACGGAATCAGCGCCACTACCAGGGCGAACAGCACCCACCCGATGATCTGGCGCCGCCGGTGCTGGCGGCTGCCCGCGGCCACAGAGCCCATGCCGCGAATCACACCCGCTCCACCCGGGTCGATCCGAACAACCCGGTGGGCCGCACCAGCAGCACCACCAAGATCACCGCCACCGCGGTGGCCAAAGCCAGCTCGCTCAGGTCCAAGAACGTCACCAGCAGGTTGCGGGCCAATCCCACCACCAAACCGCCGATCACCGCCCCCACCAGGCTGTCCAACCCGCCCAGGGCCGCGGCGGCCAGCGAGAAGATCAGCACCCGCAGCATGATGGAGGGCTCCAACAGCAGATCGGGCACCACCAGTGCCCCGCCCAGGGTGCCGATGGCCGCGGCCAGCGCCCACCCGAACCCCAGCGTCGGCCCCACCCGGATGCCCACGAGGCGGGCCGACTCCAGATTCGACGACACAGCCCGAAACGCCAGCCCCACCTTGGTGCGCGACAACAGCAGATACAACAGCCCCACCACCGCGAACACCGTGCCCAGGTTGCCGATGGTGCGCCAGGTGAGCTGGGCGATGCCCCACTCGATGGGGGCCCCGCTGGGGAACATGCTGGGGAGGCTGCGGGTGCGGAACCCCCACACGATCCCCACCGCCGAGTCGATGATCAACAAAAGCCCCAGCGTCACGATCACCAGCGGCAGCACATGGTCGGGCGGGAACGGCCGGATGAACACCCGCTCGATGAACATCGCCACCGCCGAGCTGGCCACCATGGCGCACACCACTGCCACTGCCACCGGCAGGCCCTGCTCCACGCTGAAGATGTAGGCCAGATAAACCCCCAGAAGCGCCAGCGAGCCCTGGGCGAAGTTGATGAACCCGGTGGACTTGTAGATCATCACCAGCGCTAGCGCCACCGAAGCGTAGGTGGCCCCGTCGCTCAGCCCCCGGAAGAACTGGGCTAGCCACAGCTCCCCGTTCGACAGCTTGTCGAGGGTGATGTCGAACACACCGAGCACGGAAGCCAACACGACCATCGCTAATACCCCAGGTACGCCCGGCGGACGTTGTCGTCGGCGGCCAGCTCATCGGCGGGGCCCGACAGCGCCACCTCTCCGGCCTCCAGCACATAGGCCACATCGGCCACCCCCAGCGCCAGGCTGGCGTTCTGCTCCACCACCAGCATGGTGGTCCCGGCGGCGGCGTTGATGGCGGTGAGCTGTTCGAACAGCGACCGGGTGATCATCGGCGCCAATCCCAGCGACGGCTCGTCCAACAGCAGAAGCGACGGCCGCAGCATCAGCGCCCGGGCGATGGCCAGCATCTGCTGCTCGCCCCCGCTCAGGCTGCCGGCGGCCTGAGCGCGCCGCTCGCCCAGCACCGGGAAAGTCTCAAACCACTGCTCCATGTCAGAGCGCACGTCGGCGTCGGAGCGCACATACGCCCCGGCCATCAGGTTCTCCTCCACGCTCAGGTCGGGGAACGTCCCCCGCCCCTGGGGCACATGGGCCACTCCCCGGCGCACGATGTCGGCGGTGCGCTGGCCCGACAGCTCCTCGCCGGCCAGCCGCACCGAGCCCTCGGTGGACACCATGGCGCACAGCGCCCGCAGCGTGGTGGTCTTGCCCGCCCCGTTGGCTCCCAGAATCACCGCGATCTGCCCCTCGGCCACCGAGAAGTCGATGCCGTGCAGCACCTGGATGTCGCCGTAGGCCGCCTTCAGCCCCCGCACCTCCAGATAGGGGGCGCTCATTGCTCGGCCCCCAGGTAGGCCTCCACCACCGCCGGGTCGTTCTGCACCTCGGCCGGGGAGCCCTCGGCGATCTTGGCCCCGAAGTCCAGCACCACCACCTTGTCCGACACCCCCATCACCATCCCCATGTGGTGCTCCACCAGCAGCAGCGTCAGCGAGTGCCGGTGGGCCAGCGCCACCAGCAGGTCGGCCAGCTCGCCCACCTCGGTCTGGGTCAGCCCGGTGGCCGGCTCGTCCAGCATCAACAGCCGGGGCCGGCCCACCAGCGCCCGGGCCAGCTCCACCCGCTTCAGGGTGCCAAACGGCAGTCCGGCGGCAGGGTGGAAGGCCACATCGGTGAGCGACAGCTCATCCAGCGCCTCCCATGCGGTGCGAGAGAGCGAGGCCTCCTCCCGGCCCGATCCCCACCGCAGCGCAGCCCGCAGCGCGCCGATGCTGGAGCGGTGGTGGGCCCCCACCATCACGTTCTGCATCACGGTCATGCCCGGCCACAGGGCCAGATTCTGGAAGGTGCGTCCGATGCCCAAACCGCTGATGGCGTGGGCCGGGCGGGCCAGCAGGTCGGCGCCCTCAAACGCCACCGCTCCCTCTTGGGCGTCGTACACCCGGCTGACCACGTTGAACAAGGTGGTCTTGCCCGCCCCGTTGGGCCCGATCAGCCCGCAGATGCTGCCCTCGTCCACGGTGAACGACAGATCCCGCAGGGCGGTGACCCCCCCGAACCGCACCGTGACCCCCGCCACATCCAACAACGCCATATCCACCCCGACCCTACTTGGCCCCGCTGACAGGGCCGGGAAGGCTCACCCGCCGACGAGGCTGGCGATGGCCCAAACCACAATTACCAGGCCCACAACGATCATCACAACGCTGCGCCCCACCTTCGGAGTCGCCGGTTCATCAGGGGCCCCCGGCGGGGGAGGTATGTCCCGCCGAACCGCCTGGCGCTTGCGAGACCCCTCAGGATTGATCAGGGCGGCGATGTTCCCCACCGCCAGCGCACCCCCCAGCGCCAGTAGCAAAAACGTGATGATTTCCGGCCCACCCAGCACCCTCCCAGTCTCGCGCCCCGCGCCGCGCCCCTCTCATATGGGGCTCAGGCGGGGCGGTGTACCGACACGGCGTAGTCGCCGCCCGTCCACGGGCCTCGCTCCCAGGTTGAGTATCGCTCCGACAGGGACAAGCCGGCCGCCGCGCAGTCGGCGTCGTACTGTGCCAGGGAGTAGCCCCCGCCCCGCAGTTGGAACCCGGCTACCAACGCGCCACCGGGGGAGAGGTGGGCGGCACAGCGCCCCACCACCGCAGCCTCAGTTCCCGGCCCGGTGAACAGCAGCACGTTGCCCGCCATCACCACCGCGTCGAAGGTCTCGCCCAAGTCAAATGAGGCCAAGTCAAGCCGGTGCCAGGCCAACTCCGGCCCCTTGCCCCGAGCCCCCGAGATGAAAACGTAGTCGATGTGCCCCCCGGCCACCTAGTACCACCCCCCAGCCACCTCCAGTCTCGTATAA
>VYDF01000224.1 GCA_009843565.1 Acidimicrobiia bacterium
GCCCCGCAGCTCGGGCAGACGTCGGGGTCTTCCAACTGATCTGCCCGAAAGCGCATACCGCAGTTGCGGCAGTCCACCAAGGGGTCGGTGAAGTTGGTCAAGTGTCCCGACGCCTCCCACACCTCGGGAGGCGACAAGATTGAGGCGTCCAGGCCGACCACATCGGTGCGGAGCTGCACCATGGTCCGCCACCAGGCGTCCTTCACGTTGCGAAGCAACAGCACCCCCAATGGGCCATAGTCGTAGGCGCTGCGGAACCCGCCGTAGATCTCCGCCGACTGGTATACGAACCCCCGCCGCTTGCAGAGGTTCACCACCTTGTCCATCAGATCGTCGCCCGACGGCCGGGCAACATCGCCACCACTCATGGCCCGCAGGCTACCGGCCCCCACCGACCGTCCTGACACCGAAAACCGGATGCGGCTCTAACGCCTCAGCTGTAGGCTCCGGCGGCGCGGAGGCGGCGTTCTAGGTGGTGCTCCATGGTGGCGGTGGCTAGGTGCTCGACCTCGCCGGTGGCGGGCGACGGGGGCAGGGACAGGGCCGCGCTGAGACTGCCGCCCAGCACCATGCGCATCAGCTCCAGTGCGTCGGGCGACAAGGGCGATCCCCGGCGGCAGCTCCGGCACAGCACCCCGCCGCTGCCGTAGTCGAAGGCAACCAGATCACTGTCGGCTCCGCACAGTGCGCACACTCCCACCTCCGGACCCACTCCGTCGTGGACTAGGAGCTTGAGGTAGAAGGCAGGCACCACCAGCGGCGAGTCGCCCGCGTCCAGCGCTCGCAGCCCGCCCAGCAGCATCCGGTACAGCGCGCCGTCGGGTTCCCGGTCGATCCCCACCCGGTCGATTGCCTCGAGCATGGCCATGGCTTTGCCCAGCCGAGTCAAGTCCTCCCGCACTTCCCGAAATTGGTCCACCGACTCAGCCTGGGTCACCACGTCGAGCTCGCCGCGTCCCCGGTGGAGCTGGAGCTGGACATGGCTGGTGGGCTCAAGGCGCCCCCCAAACCGACTTCGGGTCTTGCGGACCCCCTTGGCCACCGCCCGGACCTTTCCGTGGCCTCTAGTGCAAAACACCACGATGCGGTCGGCTTCGCCCAGTTTGTAGGTGCGAAGCACGATCCCCTGGTCCCGGTAGAGGCTCACCGAAGCAAGTCTCTCACTACCCAGACCCGCCAAAGGGGCACTGGGCGGCCTTTATCTCACTCGGCCGAAGCGACGGTGGCGGTGCTGGTACTCGGCGATGGCGGCAAACAGGTCGTGGCGCGTGAAGTCTGGCCACAGCACGTCGCTGAACACCAGCTCGGAGTATGCCAGCTCCCACAGCAAGAAGTTGGAGATGCGGTATTCCCCGGAGGTGCGGATGATGAGGTCGGGCTCGGGCATCTCCTGGTCGTAGAGGTGGCGAGCAATGGTGCGCTCGTTAATCATGCGAGACGGAATCCGCTGGGCGGCGATGCGCTTCACCGCATCCACGATTTCGGCTCGGCCGCCGTAGTTGAAGGCCACTGCCAACGTCATGCGCCTGTTGTGCTCCGTGAGCTCTACGGCCTCGTCCATCTCCTTGATCAGGCCCTTGGGCACCCGCCAATCTCGGCGGCCCACAAAGCGGATCCGCACCCCCATCTCGTTCAGCTCGTCGCAGCGCCGCCGCAAGATGGTGCGGTTGAAGTTCAACAAGAAGCGCACTTCGTCTTCAGGCCGGTTCCAGTTCTCCGTCGAGAAGGCGTACACCGTGAGCCATTCGATGCCCAGCTCCAGCGCGCCTTCGATGACATCGAATAGGGCGTGCTCTCCTTGCTCGTGGCCTTCGGTACGGGCCATGCCCCGCTGCTCAGCCCAGCGCCCGTTGCCATCCATCACGCATCCGACATGGCGGGGGATTCGATCCAGGTCGAGGCAATGGTCGGACAGGCCCACACCTGCACGGTACTCCCCCGCGAGCCAAGATTGTGTGCGGGAGAGGGCCTTCCATCTGGTTTCTTCGCGACTGGGCAACTGGGCGGGAGTAGCGTCGGGGCAATGCCGAAAATCGCCGCAGTCGACGAGGCTCTGGAAGCGGCCGTCTCGTCGCTAGACGGCGGAGGCGAGCGGCGGCCCGGACAGCGAGACATGTGCCACGCAGTGGTCGAGGCCATGGATTCGAGGCGGCATCTGGTAGTGGCCGCCGGCACCGGCACCGGCAAGTCGCTGGCCTATCTGGTGCCGCTCGTTCTCGGCGAAGGGCCCTCGGTGGTGGCCACCGCCACCAAGACGCTCCAAGACCAACTCGTCGACAAGGACCTCCCTCAGTTGGCCGAGGCGCTCGGGCAACCCGTGCGCTTCGCGGTACTCAAAGGCCGCTCCAACTACCTGTGCCTCCAGCGGCTGGAGGAGCACCTCGCAGACGATCAGCTGAGCCTGGGAATAGCCGACGGGCCCAAGGCCGAGATCAACCGGCTGGCCACATGGGCCGGGCGAACCGACACCGGCGACCGAGCCGAGCTGGACTTCGAGCCCTCAGCGGCCGCATGGGATGCGCTGAGCGTTTCGGGCCGGGAGTGTCCGGGGGCGCAGCGCTGCCCGTCGGGACCGGTCTGCTTCGCGGAGAAGGCCCGCCACCGGGCCGATGTGGCCGACATTGTGGTGGTGAACACCCACCTCTACTGCCTGCACCTGTTCAGCGATACCCCGCTGCTGCCCGAGCATGACACCGTGGTAATCGACGAGGCCCACGGCCTGGAAGACATTGTTTCCGACACTGCCGGGCTGTCGCTGACCGGAGGGCGGTTCGACGACCTGGCCCGCAGCATCCGGGCCGTGGTGGCTGATTCGGCCACGGCGGGCGATCTCGAGGATGCCGGAGTGCGGCTGCGCGAATCCCTGGTCCCGTTTCGAGATAATCCACTCCCCGCTCCTCTACCCGCCGAACTCCAAACAGTGGCGGTGCTGGCCCGAGGTCGAGTGGAACAGGCCGCTGTCGAACTGCGGGGCGTGCCCGACAACGCTCCCGGGGAGGTCGGCCCCCGCAAGCTGCGGGCCATGCTGGCCGCCGGGGCCCTAGCTGAAGACCTGGCCCGGGCGGTGGAGACCACGCCCGCCGAGGTGGCCTGGGTGTCAGGAACCGAATCCGCTCCGGCGTGGCGGATTGCCCCCATCCAACTGGGCGACCTGCTGACCGAGCACTTGTGGGACCGCACCACCGCCGTGCTGACCAGTGCCACCATTCCCATGAACTTGGGCGAGGTGCTGGGGCTGCACCCCGATGAGCACGACGCCATCGACGTGGGCAGTCCGTTCGATTACGAGGCCAATGGGCTGCTGTACTGCGCCAAGCACCTGCCCGATCCCCGCAACCCCGGCTACGAGCCAGCCCTGCATGAAGAGCTGGCCGCGCTGATCGCGGCCGCCGGGGGCCGGACCTTGGCCCTGTTCACCAGCTACC
>VYDF01000119.1 GCA_009843565.1 Acidimicrobiia bacterium
GCAACTCGCCGGGCATCGTGGAAGGGGAGTGGGACGACCAGCCCCGCAACTGGCGCACGTTCTTCAAGCGGTGGCGCCGCAGCAAGGAGCTGTTCCGGTTGGAGGTGGTCCGAACCGAGGCCATGTCGGCCGACGACTTCTACGTGATCGGCCGAGCCACCGCGGGCCGAGTTCAAGAAGGCGATGCGCTAGTGGTGGATGTCGGCGATCAGGCAGTGGCCACCAAGGTCATATCCATCGACCACACCGTGCAAGGCGACAGCGGCGACGGCGGGGATGAATTCCACATGCTCATGGCCCTCAAACTCGACGGAATCGGCCCCGACTCCGGCATCGAGCCCGGCACCACCATCCGCCAGCCCGGCTAAGCACTCCTCACGGAGTGAGCAGTTGGCCGAGGCGGCGGCTGGCTATGGCGGCGCCGGCGGCGGCTAGGGCCAGGAGGTAGGCGATATGGACGACCAAGTCCATGCTGATGTCGCCGGCGATGAAGGCTCGCTCCATGGCCACGCCGTGGTAGAGGGGGGTGGCCTGCACTAGGAACTGCACAGCTCGGGGGTAGGTGTCGAGGGGGAAGAAGGTGGCGGAGAACAGGAACTGCACGATGAGCGGAACGGTCACCAGATCCAGATCGTTCCAACTGCGCATGTAGCTGGTGGCGGCCATTCCCAAGGCGGCGAAAGTGAATCCGATCAGCGTCGCCCCCGGCAGGGCGGCGATGGCCCAGAAAGAGTCCACCAAGCCCAGTCCGGCCATGATCCCGAGGAAACCGCCGGAGTACAGGGTGGCCCGCAGCACTGACCAGCCCATCTCGCCCAGAGCCAGATCCACCACGCCCACCGGGGTGGCCAGCACGGCGTCGTAGATCTTGGCCCAGGTGAGCTTGTAGTACATGTTCATCGTGCTGTCGTAGAAAGTGCCGTTCATGGCCGAGGTGGCCAACAGTCCCGGCGCCACGAACGTGCGGTAGTCGACTGTGCGTCCGCCTACGGTCACGTCGCCCACTAGCTCGCCGATGCCGATGCCGATGGACAGCAGATAGAACACCGGCTCGAAGAAGCCCGACAGCAGCGTGACCCAAGTGCGCCGGTACACGGTGATGTTGCGCTCGACAACGCGGGCGAACCGATGCGACGGCAACAAGCCCGCCGCCGCGGCCAATCCCAGCCTCGACGGGCGGCGCCCCTGGCCGGCGATGCTCGTTCTTGGCGTGCTCATTCGTACAGCCTTCGGGTGAAGGTCCTGCTGGCCAGGAGCGTTCCGATCAGGATCAGAGCCACCAGATAGGCCAGGTGACCGGCCAGTTCCCAATTCACCCCGGTGCCGGTGCTCAGCGCCCGGCACATCCGTACGCCGTGCCACACCGGGGTGAGCCAGGCGATCTGCTCGAGGACGATAGGCAGCTGGGAAACCGGGTAGAAGATGCCCGAGAACAAGAACATGGGCATGATCACAAACCGGGTGTAGGTGCTGAAGTTGTCGGCGTTGATCCGGGTGGCGACAAACGCCGCGGTGGGGGTGGCGAAGGCCATGCCGCACAGGGCCGCGCATATTGGGGCCAGCACCGCCAGCGGGGATGAGACGGCCCCGAAGGCAGCCATCACCCCCAAGAACACAAAGCTGGCCAATGTCACCCGAAAGGCCATGTAGGTGAAATGGCCGAGCAGGATGTCGCGACTCCGCAGTGGGGAGGCGGCCATGGCCACATAGGTGCGGTACCACTTGAAGCCGCCGAGCACCGGGTAGGTGGACTCGTTTACCGCCAGCATCATGGCGTTTCCGGCCAACAGCCCTGGGGCCAGGAAATCCAGGTAGTCGAGACCGCCAAGGTCCCGGCCCGAACCGACTTCGGCGTCCACTAGCGAGCCCAAGCCCAACCCCATGGCGGCCAAGAACAGGATCGGGCTCAAGAAGCTGGTCAGCAGCGAGCCCTTCCAGTTGCGGCGATAGGTCAACAGCCAGTACTCGACCGCCAGCTTGGGGCTGGGAATGACCGGGGCGGGTGCCATCAGTCCACCAGCGAGCGGCCCGTCAGATGCAAGAACACGTCTTCGAGGGTGCTGCGCCGCACCAGCACACTCTCGGGCTTGACCTCGCCGAGATGGGCCACCACCCGCTCGCCGTGGTCGGTGTACAACAGCACCCGGTCGGGCAATTCCTCGGCCCGCTCATACAACGGGTCTCCCGAGTAGCCGTCGGCCCGCTCGCCTAAGCGGCGCAAGGCGTCGGTGAGCACTGTCACCTGGTCGTGGGTGCGCAGCTCCACCACCTCTCTGGTGGAGTAGCGCTCGATGAGCTGGCGGGGCGATCCCTCGGCCACGATCTTGCCCCGGTCCATCACCACGAGGCGGTCGCAGAGCTGCTCAGCCTCGTCCATGTAGTGGGTGGTGAGCACCTGGGTCACCCCCCGGCGCTTCAGCGTCCACAGCCGTTCCCACACCACGTGTCGGGCCTGGGGGTCGAGGCCGGTGGTGGGCTCATCGAGCAGCAGAACCTCGGGTTCGCTGATCAGGGCCCGGGCGATGGTGAGACGGCGCTTCATGCCTCCTGACAGGGGCTCCACGTGGTCGTTGGCCCGTTCGGTGAGCTGCACGAAATCAAGGAGCTCGGCAATGCGGGGACGCAGCACCGACCGGGGCAAATCGAAATAGCGCCCGTACACATACAGGTTCTCGGCCACAGACAGTTCCTCGTCGAGGTTGTCCTGCTGGGGGACCACCCCGAGGCGAGTCCGGATCTTGGTGCCCTCACGGGATGGGTCCATCCCCAAGATGCGCAGGGCGCCTCCAGAGGGGTCGGACACACAGCCGATCATCCGCATGGTGGACGACTTGCCCGCGCCGTTGGGTCCCAGAAAGCCGAACACCTCGCCCCGTTCGACCTCGAAATCAATGCCGTCGACCGCAGTGAAGTCGCCAAACCGCTTGGTCAGCCCCCACGCTGCGATCAAAGACACGTAGCGAGACTATGGCGGGGAGGGGTCCGGTCGGCAGTTGTAGTGCAAGTGCTCTTGTGTCAGCAGCAATCTGACCTAGCTGGCACCGCTGGGCCATTATGGGGCCATGAGCTTTGAGCATCTAGTGGCCAGGAGCATCTATGAGCTATGAGCATCTGCTGTCGCCGGGGCGCATCGGCACTATGGAGCTGCGCAACCGGCTGATCATGGCCCCCATGGGCGAGGAGCTGGGAGACGAGAACGGCGAGGTGTCCGACGACCAGGCCGCCTACCTGGAGGCCCGGGCCAAAGGCGGCATGGCCGTGGTGATGCTGGGGTCGGTGGGGGTGGCCCATCCAGTGGGCTGTTCCAACAAGCGCCAAACGGCGATCTCAGATGACAAGTTCATCCCGTCATGGCGCCGGGCGGCCGACCGGGTCCACGCCCATGGTGGCAAGATCGCCATGCAGCTGACCCACG
>VYDF01000169.1:0-321 GCA_009843565.1 Acidimicrobiia bacterium
ATGGCGAAAGCCCCGCCCAGGAAGGTGGAGTTGATGGCGGAGAGAATCATGAACAAGGCGAGATTGGGCATGGCGTATTGGATGGGTACCAGCACGCCGATCGGCAGCAAGAGGATGCCGATGAGCCGCACCGCGCGATCGGGGTCCATTCGAAATGTGGCGTCGAATCGGCGCCCAACGAAAGGCAGGAATAGCAAGAGACCGACCCCCGCTGGTGCCACCGCCAAGCCG
The DNA here is from genome assembly GCA_009843565.1 of Acidimicrobiia bacterium. Taxonomy (GTDB): domain Bacteria; phylum Actinomycetota; class Acidimicrobiia; order Acidimicrobiales; family Bin134; genus Poriferisocius. The sequence goes on from VYDF01000169.1 coordinate 232, forward strand.
CGCTCCAGGGCGTCGAGTTCGAACTCCTCCTCTAGGAAGAACGACTGGATTGAGCCGGCGGGGAAGAGGGCGAAGCCCATGGCCGAGCTT
>VYDF01000169.1:331-3394 GCA_009843565.1 Acidimicrobiia bacterium
TTGAGGCCGGCGCCCAGCACATGCTTCTGTTCCCATTGGCCCCGAGGTGGCTCCTTCAAGAAGAAGGCCAAGAAGGCCAGGGCCGCGGTGGGCAGCCCGAGAAGGTAGAACGCCCAGCGCCAACCGTCATCACCGCCGACCCACACTGCGATGCCTCCAGCCAAGACCGGACTGATCGCCGAGAAGATGCGCCCCACCCCGGCGTTGGTGGCGTACATCCGGCCTCGGGTATGGAGCGGGTAGGTGTCGGCCAGCATGCTGGGATGCACGGTGATGGTGTTGGCCTTGGACATGCCGGCGAAGAACCGCATGAAGAAGAACATGAGGGCGTTCACCGCCGCCCCCGACAGGGCGCTGAATGCGGCAAAGGCCCCGCTGGCGATGCCCACGATGGGGCCGCGCCGGAAGCGGTCGGCCAGCCAGCCCATCGGCCCGGCCCCCAGCACGAAGAACATGAGCGACGCCGTGCTGATGGCGGTAACGGTTCCGTCGCTTACCCCGAAGCTCCTGCCGATATCGGGCCCCAGGATGGCCACCGCGCTGTTCTCCAGTTCGTCGAGGCTGTTCAGCGCCAACAAGACGAGAAAGGTCTGAAACCCTCCTTTACGCAGGCCTTCTTTGAGCGTCGACTGTTCGCCACCCACTCCAGGCAGCAGATCGTCGGGGAACAGCACCTCGGCCTTTTGGGCGTCGCGCCGAGCTGCCTCCCCCTCCAGCACCGTTGTGGCCAGCGAGTCGATTGACTCGCTTTGAGATGGCTGACTGTCCACCTGTCCCCCAAACATGATTGGCTCTTTCGGCCTGTGCTGGCCCATGAGAGTAGCCTGAGAGGCTCCCAGGGTTGCCAGAAGCCGGGCAAGGAGTTGCATGAACGCACCATCGAACGTCGCAGTTGTCCTGTTGGACTCGCTGAATCGGCACATGCTGGGGTGTTACGGGGGCACCGAGTTTGAGACGCCGAATTTCGATCGGTTCGCCTCGATGCAGGCCACTCGGTTCACTCGGCACGTGACGGGGTCGCTGCCGTGCATGCCGGCCCGCCATGACATTTTGTGCGGGGCGCTGGACTTCTTGTGGAAGCCGTGGGGTTCGATCGAGCTGTGGGAGGAGCCCATCACCCGGGTGCTCCGCCACCAAGGCGTAACCACCGCCCTGGTGACCGATCATCCCCACCTGTTTGAAACCGGAGGGGAGAACTACCACACCGACTTCCATTGCTGGGACTATCTCCGAGGCCATACCACCGATCCGTGGCGTACCTACTACGACCCCTCCTGGGTCGGGGCTCCGGCCATGCCGGCAAAGAAGGGCGGCTGGTGGTGGACGAAGGCGTGGGGGATCGAGGAATTGGACCGGGGCTACGATCGGGCTCGCACGTTCTTTCGGACTGAGGAGGACTACCCCGGGCCGATGACGATGAGTGCGGCAGCCCGTTTCTTGGCCGAAGCCACTCCACATCATGATCGGTGGTTCTTATTTGTGGACGAGTTCGATCCCCATGAGCCTTTCGACACCCCTGTGCCGTGGGCCGGCCGATATTTCGACGAGGCCTGGGACGAGGAATGGCTCATCTGGCCGCCCTATGCCGACGGCGCCATCTCCGAAGGAGCCCTCTCGGAGCGGGAAGGCCGCCACGTGCGGGCCAATTATGGGGCCAAGTTGTCGATGATCGATCATTGGTTCGGGCAGATTCTGGACCGGTTCGACGAGCAAGGGCTGTGGGACAACACTGCGCTGATCGTGTGCACCGATCACGGCCACTATCTGGGCGAGAAGCGGGAGGAACGCGACATTTGGGGCAAGCCCGGGGTGCCCCAGTATGAGCCGATGGGCCATACGCCGCTGCTTGTTTCATGGCCCGGCAAGCCAGGCGGGGAGGTGTGCGAGGCGCTGACCACCAACGTGGACATCTTTGCCACTGTCGCCGACATCTTTGATGCCGAGGTGATGCAGGCCACTCACGGTCGCTCAATGGTTCCGCTGCTAACCGGTGAGGCTGACTCCATCCGGCAATGGGCCTTGGGCGGCGTCTACGGAGGCTGGGTCCAAGTGACCGACGGCCAGCACAAGTACGCCCGTGGAGCGGCTGGCGAGAATTTCCCCATTTCGATGTGGTCCAATCGGTGGTCCACCGTGCCATTCGGGGAAATGGGCTTTCCCGGCCTTCCGGTCCCCGACCACCGGGCCTGGTTGGACAAGATGCCGGGATCAGAGGTGCCGGTGATCCGCCAGCCCTACCACCAGGGCGACACGCTCCCGCTATGGGTGACGGTCAACAACTGCAACGATCGCCATTTCCTGTTTGACCTCGACATCGACCCCGATGAGCAGGAGAACCGCAGCGGCGAGTCGGGCGCCGGGGATCTGGTGGATCTGCTCCACACCGCTCTCAGCGAGTTGGATGCCCCCGACGACCAATTCACCCGACTGGGCTTGTCGTAGCTGGCTTCGAATTGCGGTGTTTGGATGGCTTGCCGTGACACGGCGTCAAGCAGCCTGTTGGCAACGACTCGTGCAGAGTAGCTTTGGGAGCCTGCGCAATTGCCAGGGCTGAACCAAGGGGGAATATGAGCACACCGTCGAATGTCGCCGTCATCCTGCTGGACTCGCTGAATCGGCACATGCTGGGGAGCTACGGCGGCACCGAGTTTGAGACGCCGAACCTCGACCGGTTCGCCGCTGAGCAGGCAACTCGGTTCACCCGCCATGTGACGGGGTCGCTGCCGTGTATGCCGGCCCGCCACGACATTTTGTGCGGGGCTCTGGACTTCTTGTGGAAGCCGTGGGGTTCGATCGAGCTGTGGGAGGAGCCCATCACCCGAGTGCTGCGGCGCGGCGGCGTGACTACGGCGCTGTTTACCGATCATCCCCATCTGTTTGAGACCGGCGGCGAGAACTACCACACCGATTTCCACTGCTGGGACTATCTGCGGGGTCACGAGGGCGACCCGTGGCGCACCTTCTATGACCCCTCCTGGGCCGGCACGCCGACCATGCCGGCCCGCAAAGGCGGCTGGTGGTGGTCGAAGATGTGGGGCCTTGAGGAAATCGACCGGGGCTATG
>VYDF01000182.1 GCA_009843565.1 Acidimicrobiia bacterium
CGCTCGTGCTGTGGTTCTGGGCGCCTCATTGAACCGTCTGCCGCCGGGAAGCCCCCAGCGTCGAGCAGTTCGCTCGAACCAATGCCGACAAGGTCACAGTCATCGGAGTCGGAACCCAAGACAACCTCGACTTGGCCCAGAGCTTCGTGGAGTCCACCGGCACCACCTTCACCATGCTCTGGGACCCCACCTTCGAGTCCTGGCGCCAGCTGGGAATCTCCGGCCAGCCCGCAGGAATGCTGCTAGACGCCAACGGCGCGATCCTCGACTCATGGCGGGGCGCCATCCCCCAAAGCCGGGTGCTAGAAGCCATCGCTTAGGGCCTTTTGACAACAGGTCATAAAGCCTGTTGGCATACGGGTCACACATTGCTGAGCGCTGCAAATGATGGTTGTAGTGCGTACTGTGAGGCTGTGGCTTCCGCTTTGCCCGGAAGAGTCGACTGGTCGCTCCCACCGCCACCGCAGCAAGAGGCGCTCGCTCCTGAGGGTGGTCGGAGGCCGAGATATCGCCTGGTGTTGCCGGGCGGGCTGCTGGTCGCGTCGCTGCCGGTGGCGGCGTGGCACCTCTACGGCCACCAAACAGTCGACCCGCCGGGCAACTACCTCTACAGGGCCCCGGATTCCCTCGTCGAATTAGACCATCCCATCGGCCTGATAGCGGTGGTCGCTGTGCTCGCGGCCCTCGGCTGGCTCGCATTGGAATACTGGCTGAGAGATTGGCGCGTCGCGTGGTTCGCGATCTTGGGGCTGCTCAGCGGTCTGGGGATCAGCACAGGAATCGGAGGGCGGGTCATCACCGCGGGCGTCTACGGATTCAACTTCGGCGGAGCGTTCTTCGTATTCGGCCTGCCTGTGATCTACGCCGCGACAGCCATCGCCATCGGTGTCATCGCCTACCGGATCGCCGGCTCGCCCGCAGGCCCCTGTCCGAGAGTGTTCACCGCGAAGTCGGGCAAAGCGATCGCGGTCGCCGCGACTGTCCTCGCATGCTGCGCGATCCCGTTCGCCGCGGTGTCTATATTCAACCCGTCGTTCGGTGCGATAACGGAGGAATACGGCGGCCTGCTGGTCTTATCCATGGCGTTCGCCGCCGTCTCGATATCAGGGCTCTTCCTTGTGTGCCTCGCTGCGTGCTCCGCTGTTTGGCTGCTGTTGTTCATGCCCGCAGACATGGTCCGAAAGCGGAAGCGCCGCTGGTAATCCACAGCCATCCGCAGCTCTGGCCCAGCCCGCAGACTCGCCAGGCGCAAATGGCCGATCCGCCGGCGCCCCGTCGACGCACCCGTGTGGCGCTTGCCGCCGCCCGGGGCGATTGGGTGTGAAATCCGCGCTTGGTTACGCTGCCGGCCGTGGTCGCTGTTCGCCGTTTTAGCTGGTTGGCTGCCGCGGTCTGCCTGCTGGCGCCGATCCTGGGGGCTGTCGGGGCGAGCGCCCAAGGCGGCGGCGGAGTTGCGCTGGGCGAGGTCTTGTCCCGCAATGAGCTGATCGCCGCCCAAGAGTCTTTGCTGAACGTGTATCGCTGCCGGTTCGACGTCGACACCGAGATCGTCCCGGGCGGCTGCGTTGACGGCCAACCGGCCGGCGGGCCAACACAGCCTGACCCCTTCGAGGGGACTCCCACCGAGAATGACATCGCGGTGCGGGACAGCCTCATCCAGGCCCAAGAGTCCCTCTTGAATACATACCGCTGCCTGTTCAAGATCGACGCCCAGATCGTCCCCGGAGGTTGCAACCGGATCGCCGTGCCGATCAGAAACAGCATCTGGGTCATGGACGGCGACGGCGAAGACGCGAAGCAGATCGTCACCCGAGACCAGTTCGCGGTGCCAGACGCCAGTCCATACCTCTCGAGCCCGGTCTGGTCTCCCGACGGCACCCGGCTCGCGTTCGTAGTGAACTACCACGAAGAACCCTGGGATGGGATGTCTGACAGGAGTGAGATCTGGGCGGTCAACGGCGACGGGACCGGGCTTCGGAACCTGACCGGGTCTGGATCCCCGGAATTTCAGAACATCTTCGAGCTCTCTTGGTCGCCCGATGGCGCCAGGCTGGCCTTCCGGTCGTATTGCTGCGACCGGCAGAGGCGCGACGCCCGCTCGGACCTTCGGATAATGGACGCCGACGGGGCCAACGGCGTGGAGCTGGCCAAGGTTTCCGGGCAACGCGCCTACTCCTGGTCGCCCGACGGATCCCGAATCGCGTATTCGAGTGGGCCCACCAAGCACATCCGGGTCGCCAACGCCGTCGGCACGATCCAGAGGCGGTTGGCGTTCATAGACGCCGACTACGGGCCGGTCTGGTCGCCCGACGGCAGGCGCATCGCTGTAGGGGTGGCATCTTCAACCGATAACCGCAAAGAGATCTGGGTGTTCGGCGCAGACGGGAGCAACCGGCGAAGAATCGCCACCTCCGACTACGAATTCGGTTCGCCCCGCCAGCGAGGCGAGCTGGGATTCTCCTGGTCGCCCGACGGCGCGCAGATCGCTTACTTCGATGTCCAGGGCGCCGACGTGATCCTCACGGCGATACGCGCCGACGGCTCCAACAAGCGCCAGATCACAACGCTCGAAGGAACACCCTCTCCCCCGAATTGGTCGCCTGACGGCACCCGCATCGCGTATTCGACAGGCAATACAACCGTCACACAAAACGGGACCACGAGTATCGCTCTGGCGCTGTGGGTCGCGTTCGCCGACGGCACCAAACAACAGCAGCTCGCTTCAGGCCCCGTCTACTCCCACTACCTGTCCTGGTCCCCATGACCCCGGCTTAGCCGACGGTGGCGTTCCAGTTGCGGGCGGTGGGATCGCGGTGGCATGTGGAGGTGAGCTCTATGTGGCCGAACCATTCGGTCTTGAAGGCGGCTACAGCGGTTTCGTGAACGACCACGTCCTCGTCGGGATAGGAGTCGAGGGAGGTACACAACGCGTTGTCGGCACTCACCAGCGGCCTCATGGCACCCTCCACTTGCCAACACCGCCTGGTATGTAGTCTTGGTCTCTCGCGGAGTGTTCACTAGTCCTTCATGAATCAATCATCATGAACATCAGCCTTTCGTTCTTGGGCACGCTCTTGGCCGCGTGCGCTCTGGCCGCCGGTTTGGCCTACGCCACCAGCACTGCGGTGAACGCTGCGACCGACCAGGAAGCTGTGCGGCTGTGCTCAACTCACCATCAGTTCGGCGGAGAACCCGTCCCGGTGGCCAAGTCCGCCGACCGCTCTGAGAACCTTGCCTATGTAACCTGGGGCTACAGCACCGAAGCGGGCTTCTGCTACCTCATTCTCGACGGCGCAGCCACCTCCACCCTGCGCGCCGCCACTCAACCCGACCCGACAACAGACCCGCCACCCGACCCCCCTGCCGCCCCGACCGCCGACCCGACAC
>VYDF01000080.1:0-1460 GCA_009843565.1 Acidimicrobiia bacterium
GAAGAGGTCCTCGCGGTCCGATGCGACCGTCGGTCGGTGGCCAGGGGCAAGGGGTCGGCTCACCAGGACGCTCTCCTGCGCCGCTAGCAGCCCGAGGTCCCGCCGGTGCGCTCGGTGGGCCCCCCAGCGGAACGGGAGCGCCAGGCGGCCGAGGCCGAGGCGGTCCTCAGCGTCCCCAGCAGAGGCGGAGAAAGAGTCGGCGGCGTCGGCGGGTTGCCGAAGACCTCCAGCCCATGAACATCCCCGATTACACGCCAACAGACGCGGCCGCGCCCACTGGCGTGGTTGTGATCGAGCGAGCCTCGACTCCGTTGGATGTGGGTCCGAAGTTGAACCAAACCGCGTCTGATGTGGTCCGCTTCCTGATGCAGCAGGGAGAGATGGTTACTGCAACCCAGTCGCTGACCGACGACATGATCGAGCTCTTTGCTGCGGAGATCGGTGCCGAGATACGCCTGGTGGATCCAGGTGAAGAGCAGGAGAACGAGCTGCTCAAGCTGCTCGAGGCCGACATTCAAGACGAAGAGCAAGAGGACGAGAATCCGATTCGGCCACCGGTCATCACCGTTATGGGCCATGTTGACCACGGCAAGACCAAGCTGTTGGATCAGATTCGCAACGCCAACGTGGCCGAAGGCGAAGCCGGTGGCATCACTCAGCACATCGGCGCCTATCAGGTTGACAAAGACGGGCGAATGCTGACCTTTATCGACACCCCAGGGCACGCGGCGTTTACCGCAATGAGGGCCCGGGGCGCCGATGCCACCGACATCGTGGTTCTGGTGGTGGCGGCGGACGACGGCGTGATGCCCCAGACCTTGGAGGCCATCAACCACGCCCGGGCCGCCGATGTTCCCATCGTGGTTGCTGTCAACAAGATCGACCGCAACAACGCCGATCCCAATCGCACCATGCAGCAGCTCTCCGAGCATGAATTGGTGCCTGAGCAGTGGGGAGGCGACACCATCGTGGTTGAGATCTCCGCCCTGCAAAATCTGGGGATTGATGACCTGCTCGAACAGCTTGCCGTAGTGGCCGAGGTAGAGGAATTGCGGGCCAACCCAGAGGGCCGGGCCCAAGGCGTGGTGCTGGAGTCCAACCTGGATATTGGACGAGGCCCAGTGGCCACCCTTCTGGTTCAGCACGGCACTCTCAAGCGAGGCGATCCCGTGGTCGCCGGCGCTTCGTGGGGACGGGCCCGGGCCCTGCTCGACGATCGGGGCAACCAGATTAAGGAGGCCCCGCCTTCGCACCCGGTGCAGGTGCTGGGGCTATCCGAAGTAGCCAACGCCGGTGATGCCTTCGTGGTGGCCCCTAACGAGAAGGTGGCGGCCAAGGTTGCCCAGACACGCGAGCACTCGCAGCGGATCGCCAGCTTGGGCCGAGATGCCGCAGCCACCGCCGGCGGGGCTCGCCTGGAGGACATTTTCAGCCAAATCCAGGCCGGTGAGACTGCGACG
>VYDF01000080.1:1470-3364 GCA_009843565.1 Acidimicrobiia bacterium
CTCAACCTCATCGTCAAGGCCGATGTGAACGGATCGCTGGAAGCCGTGGTGGACAGCCTCCAGCGCCTCGGCCGCGACGAGGTGAAGCTGGCCTTCGTCCATCGAGGAGTGGGGGGCGTGACCGCCAACGACATCCAGTTGGCCGCCGCGTCCAATGCCACCATCATCGGATTCAATGTCAGGCCTGATCGCAAGGCCAGAGAACTGGCCGAGCTGGAGAAGGTGGAGATCCGCACCTACGAGATCATCTACAACCTCATCGAGGACGTGGAAAACGCCATGGTGGGAATGCTGGCTCCGGAGTTCGAGGAAGTCGTCACCGGGGACGCCGAGGTGCGGGAGATCTTCCGGATTCCCCGGGTGGGCGCGGTGGCCGGTTGCTACGTGCTCAACGGGGCTATCACGCGGGGCTCCAAGGTCCGGTTCCTGCGAGACGGCGCGGTCATCTGGCGGGGCACAGTTTCCTCCCTCAAGCGCTTCAAGGATGATGTGCGCGAAGTTCAGTCAGGATTCGAGTGCGGTATCGGCTTGTCCGACTTCCAAGACCTCAAGCAGGGTGACATCATCGAAACGTTCGAGGAGCGAGAAGTCGCCCGAGTCTGACAACACGAGGGGTGAGGTGAACCGATGCACGTACTCGCCGTGGTCTACGACTTGCACATCCCCGGTTGTCAATCCTTGAAGGAGCGACGCTCGGTGCTGCGTCCGGTTCTCTCGGGAGTGGCCCGTCGATTCAGTGTTTCGGTGGCGGAGACCGGCCACAACGACCTCTGGCAGCGAGCCGAGGTAGGGGTGGCGGTGGTGTCGGGGCAAACCAGCCAGTGCCGGACGCTGGCCGATGAATTGGATCGGTATATGTGGTCGATTCCTGAGATCGAAGTGGTGGGCTCCACGGCCCACTGGCTCAACACCGACGAATAGAGGCACGTATGGCACGCCGCCGGGAATCGCGCCCTTCCCATTACTCCAGATCAGCTCGGCTGGGTGAGCTCTTGCGGGAGATCTTGGCTTCTGAGCTGGCCCGATTGGACGACGACCGCTTGGAGTTGGCCAGCGTTACCGGTGTGGAGACCAGCGTCGAGCTGAGTCAGGCCACGGTGTACATCAGCGCTTTGGATGATGAGGCCGCCACGGTGGCATTGGAGGCCCTGGGGGAGCATCGCCTCCATCTCAAGCAGGCGGTGGCCCGCTCCTCTGCCGTCCGCAAAGTCCCCGATCTGGTATTCGCCCTCGATCCGTCCATCACCGCGGGCGAGCGGATCGACCGAATTCTGCGGGATCTGGCCGACGAGGCCGAAGGGTGAGCGCAACCGACGGGCTAGCCATCATTGACAAGGAGGCCGGCTGGACCTCCCACGATGTGGTGGCCAAGGCCAGGGGAGTCTTCGGAACCCGCAAAGTAGGGCATGCCGGAACGCTGGACCCGGATGCCACCGGAGTGCTGCTGTTGGGGGTGGGCCGAGCCACCCGGCTATTGCGATTTCTCACTTCGCTTCACAAGCAATACGAAGGGGAGCTGGTCTTGGGGGCAGAGACCACCACGCTGGACTCCTCCGGCGAAGTCACCGCCGTTTACGACATGTCTGGTGTGACCCCAGACCAAGTGGCTGAAGCCGCCTCCGGCTTTGTCGGCCACATCATGCAGGTTCCGCCGATGGTGTCGGCGGTCAGAGTCGGCGGTCGTCGGCTGCATGAGTTGGCCCGCGAGGGAGTGGAGGTCGAGCGGGAAGCCCGCCCGGTGGTTGTCCATGCGCTGGCGGTTGCCCCGGCGGATACCGATGCCGGGGTGTACCGGATTGAGGGTAACTGCTCCTGGGGTACCTATTTCCGCTCGCTCGCTGCCGTCATCGGCTCTGCCTTGGGGGGTGGAGGGCATCTGCGGGCCTTGCGGCGG
>VYDF01000009.1 GCA_009843565.1 Acidimicrobiia bacterium
GTGGCCCCGAACATGCCTCCCTAGTGGGGTAGTCGGCGTAGGGCGAGGGCGGTGGCCCCGAACATGCCTCCCTAGTGGGGTAGTCGGCGTTGTGCTTGGGCGGTGGCCCCGAACATGCCTCCCTAGTGGGGTAGTCGGCGTAGGGCGAGGGCGGTGGCCCCGAACATGCCTCCCTAGTGGGGTAGTCGGCGTTGTGCTTGGGCGGTGGCCCCGAACATGCCTCCCTAGTGGGGTAGTCGGCGTAGGGCGAGGGCGGTGGCCCCGAACATGCCTCCCTAGTGGGGTAGTCGGCGTTGTGCTTGGGCGGTGGCCCCGAACATGCCTCCCTAGTGGGGTAGTCGGCGTAGGGCGAGGGCGGTGGTCGCAGTTCGTAGGCGCCGTTTTGGTCTCGGTGCACCACCCAGCCGTGGTCGTGGATGTTGTGGTGGCAGGGTTTGCAGACCAGCACGAGGTTGTCGATGTCGGTGCGCCCGCCGGTGAGCCATTCTTCGATGTGGTGGGCCTCGCACCACACCGCTGATCGTCCGCAGCCGACGCAGTGCTTGTCGCGGATGATGAGCGCCGCCCGTTGGGCCTCGGTGGCCAAACGGAGTTTGCGCCCCACCCACAGTTCCTGGTTCTTGGCGTTGAACATGGCGGGCACGATGTCGGCGTTGCAGGCCAACCGCAGAGCCTCGTCGACAGGCAGCGGCGTGCCGTCGAGCAGGCGTGCCTCGGCCAGCTTCTGGTTCAAAGCGTCCCAATCAGCAGTCAAGATCAGCGTGGTGCGCTGCGGTGTGCGGTCGTCGGTGTCGGCGCAGACCAGCTCTTCTAGGGCGTCGGCGAGGCGCTGGTCGAAAGCCGTCAGATCGGCTGCGTCTTTGCCCTTTTCGTCGTTGCGCTGGCGTCGCACCTCATCGGCCAGCGCGGCCTCGATCCGGTTCCCGGCAACGGGGTCGAACCGGCCGTTCAAGATGAACATGCCGTCGTCAGGCGCCTTGAAGAAGCTAAGCGACCGGCGCTCGCGCTGTTTGGCCATCAACGACTTGCCGTCATCGGGCGACTGCTCATGCTGGTGGTCGCGCAATGTGCGGGAGAATGTGCCGAAATCCTCACGTCGGGCCGCCTCCACCAACACCGATTCATCGACCGGACCCTGCGAAGCGGCCTTGGCGATCTGCTTGGCGTGGTCCTCTGGAATCTCTCCGGCGCCTAGCGCGTCGAGTGTCTCGCGCGTCTGGGAGAGCTGAGAAGCCGTCTCCACCTCCCGGCGAGCCTGCTGTTTGGAGGCCTGAAGCTCATCCAACACCATCCGGCGGGCCAAACCCTCCCCGGCCCGCCCTGAATACTCGGCCAGCGCGGCCGCCTTCATCGCCGCCAGCCGGGCTTCGGATCTCTTGATCAGCCCCAGCCGCTCCCGCAACTCCGACAACGACAGCCCGGCCACATCAAGCGCCTCCGGCCACAGCAGTCGGGATGGCTCGCCACCAGCCCGTTTCCCCTCATCAAGAGGCCTAAACTCCATACATGCAAGTATACCGAACCCAGTGACAACAACCATCCGAATTAACACGTATGAGCGAATAATACTTGTGAATCATTGACTTTTATGTGAACATCAGCATCTATATCCACATATCTCCCAAGAGAAACCCGCGCATGCGGGGCTATCCCCTCCCCAGCCCTGATTGACAACACGACTCGGGGCCTTGCCACAGTCGTAACATGGGCGGATGGTGGATCCGGCTTCGCCTGAGGAGCGCTCGGCGCTTCCCCCTAAGGGGGCCCGCTGGTTGGCGTTTGGGGCGATCTTGCTCGGAGGGCTGTGCGGCGGGTTGATCGGGTTCGCCTATATCGACCTCCAGTGCGAGGGCAACTGCGGCTTGTGGACAGGACTTGGTGCATTGGTCGGCGCGGTGGCAGGGGCGGTGGGATTGGCCGTGGTGGCCGTCTTGACCCTGCGGGCCATGGATGAGTGGCGCCGTTTCGGCGGACGCCGCCAAGACCGGGGTAGCTACTAGGCGCGATCCCAACTAGGCGGGAGCAGAGGCAAGCGCGGCAACGGCCCGATCGATGTCGTCGTCGTTCACATCCAGGTGGGTCACAAAGCGCACGATGCCAGGGGCCAGCAGCCCGGCTCGAACTCCGGCCTGCTGCAAGTGGTCCAGCAACCCGAGGGCATCGGGATGGCGAAAGGCCACGACGTTGGTGAACGGGCGTCCGCAGGCCGCCTCCGCCTCCCCCAAGCGGGCGCCGGGCCAGCGCGCAGCGACCACTGCGCCCTAACGCTGAGCCCGGGAGTGGTCGTCGGCCAGCCGATCGATGTGATGGTCGAACGCATACAGCCCGCCGGCGGCGATCACCCCGGCCTGGCGCATGGCCCCACCCAATCGCCGCCGGTGAAGGCGAGCCTCGTCGATCAAGTCGGCGGGTCCGGCCAAGAGCGACCCCACCGGTGCCCCCAACCCTTTGGACACACAGGACATAACCGTGGCCGCGGTGCCAGCCAGCTCCTCCGCAGTGGTTCCCAAGGCGACTGCGGCGTTGAACAACCGAGCACCGTCCAAGTGCACCGGCGGTCCCAGGGACGCGGCCGCAGCCATCTCCCCGGCTCCCACCGCCAGGCCGCCGGAAGACAAATGCGTGTTCTCAAGACAGATCAGCGACACCGGTGGCCAAAATCCACCGCTTCCAGCGGCCACGGCTTCCGCAGCCGCCTCCGTGTCGACTACCCCGCCGGTGTCGTCCACCGCGTAGATCTGAAAGGCGTTGTTCAAACCGGCAGCACCGCTCTCGTAGGACATCAGATGCTGCCGCCGTCCCACCACCACGTTGCTTCCCGGCGCTCCGTGCAGCCGCAGGGCGATCTGGTTGCCCATCGTGCCCGACGGCACATACATCGCCGCCGGCTTGCCCACCAGCTCGGCAAATCGCTCTTCCAAGCGGTTGACCGTGGGGTCCTCTCCATAACGGTCATCCCCCAACGGCGCAGCGGCCATGGCCTTTCTCATGGGCTCGGTCGGCTGGGTCAGCGTGTCGGATCGAAGATCCACCACTACGCGGGAAACCACATCGCCCAGCGTAGAGTTCATCTGTGCAAGAACCATCTACCGTGCCGGCAATTCCCGCGTGGGACTACCTAGAGAAGCTGGCGGCTGAGTCTGCCGAAGTGGCGGCTTCGCTGCTGCGGGCTGAAGCCGGGGCCCTACTCCAGATCTCGGCCAAGTCGTCGCGCACCGACCTGGTGACCGACATGGACGTGGCTTGCGAGGCCGCCATCGTGGACTTCCTCACCTCCCACCGGCCCCACGATGCCGTGATGGGCGAGGAAGGCACGGGCCGCGACGGCACCAGCGGAGTGCGCTGGATCATCGACCCCATCGACGGCACAGTGAACTTCGTCTACGGCCACGTCGGCTTCGGGGTGTCGGTGGCAGCGGAGGCCGATGGTCAGATAGTCGCTGGCGCGGTGGTCGACCCAGTGCTGGGCGAGACGTTCACCGCGCACCGGGGCGGCGGTGCTCGGCTCAACGGCAGCCCGACCCACGTTCGCCCCGACGGCGATCCCGCATTGGCCCTGGTGGCCACCGGGTTCTCGTACGCCCACGAACGGCGGCCCCGCCAGGCCGAGGTGCTGGGCGAGCTGCTTCCCTGCATCGGCGACATCCGGCGGGTGGGAGGCGCCGCGGTCGACCTCTGCATGGTGGCCTGCGGGCGGGTGGACGCCTTCTTCGAGGTGGGGCTCAATCCCTGGGACTACGCCGCTGGAGCCCTCATTGCCGAAGAGGCTGGGGCAGTGGTCCAAGACCTGAACGGCGGACCTCCCAGCCGCGAATTCGTGTTCGCAGCCTCCCCATCGGTGGCTGACGCTCTCTTGACGATGCTCCAAAGCGCCAAAGCCGACCGAATTTAGTCCCTAGGCCCTTCCCAACCGCCCACAACGAGCCGGAAATGAGCCCCTCCCATCCGCCCAAATCGAACCGAATATAGGCCTCCTGCTACCCATAGCGGCCAAAAGTCGGGCACCATTTAGGGGTGGAAACCCGCATCTTGGCCATTGAGGACGACGAGAGGATTCGCACTGCGGTCCGCTTGGCGCTCGAAGACGAGGGCTGGGACGTTCAAGAAGCGGCCAACGGACAGGAGGCGTTCGCAGCATTCTCGGAGACGCCCGCCGACGTGGTGCTGATCGACATCATGCTTCCCGACATCGACGGGTTCGAGGTGTGCCGCACGTTGCGTCGAACCAGCGATGTGCCCATCATCATGGTCACGGCCCGAGCCGACACCCACGACGTGGTGGCCGGCTTGGAGGCAGGGGCCGACGACTATCTGACCAAACCCTTCGCTCCCAAAGAGCTCTCTGCCCGCATCCGCGCCCTGCTGCGCCGCGTGCGAATCACCGACACTGCCATGAGCGACCTCCGCTTTGGCCAGATGGAGATCATGCCCGAGCAGGGGATGGTGACCATCAGCGGCGAAGAGGTCCACCTCACCAAAACGGAATTTCGACTTCTGGTGGAGTTGGCCACCAATTCGGGCAAGGTGCTCAGCCGAGAAGTGCTCCTCGAGCGGGTGTGGGATCTCGGGTACTTCGGCGACGGTCGTCTGGTGGATGTCCACATCCGCCGGCTGCGCACCAAGATAGAAACCGACCCAGCCAACCCGCGCTACGTGGTCACTGTCCGCGGCCTGGGGTACAAGCTCCAGGCATAAGGACGAAGCTGATGCCGGCAGAGCCGGGACGCCGTTCCCGCATCTGGCAACGAGCGGGTTCCCGGGCCCGGCGACTAGGGCTCCGCACCCGCATCATCCTGGCCTTCGTGTTCACCACCCTTCTGCTGTCGGCACTGCTCAGCGTGACCGTGTTCGCGCTTACCCGCCAAAACCTGCTCAATGGGCGGGAGACCGATGCCCTGGCCACGGTGGGATTCAACGCGTCGGTGGTCAACCGCCGCCTCAATCCCGACATCGAGTCGGAAGCCCTTCAGAACCTGATCAGCACGCTGGCCACCCCGGAAGGCTCCCGCCCGGTTCTGCGCGTGGGCGGTGACTGGTTTCAGCAGTCTTTCGAGTTCGAGTCGGGTGATATCGACGAGCGCCTGCGGCGCACGGTGGAGGGCGGAAGGCCGGCCCAGATGCGATACCGGGTCAGAGGCAAGCCCTTCCTGGTGGTGGGCATCCCCATCCCCGACCGAAACGCCTCCTACTACGAAGCCACGCCGTTGGACGAGATTGAGGACACGCTGGGCTCACTGGGATTCATCCTGGCCAGCGCGGGCGGAGGAGTAACCCTGGCGTCGGCCGGCGTGGGCTTTTGGGCCAGCCGACGTCTGCTGCGCCCATTGGTGAGCATCGGCGAAGCTGCCCAATCGATCGCCCACGGGGATCTCAGCACTCGACTCGACGCCGGAGCCGCCCGAGAGCTGGTTGCGCTCACCGACTCGTTCAACGACATGGTAGGCGCCCTCCAAACCCGCATCGCCCAGGATGAGCGGTTCGCGTCTGAGGTGAGCCATGAACTGCGGTCGCCCCTTATGACCCTTTCCGCCTCGGTCGAGGTCATGAACACCCGCCGAGCCGAACTGCCCGAGCGGGCCCGGACCGCGCTCGACCTGTTGACCGAGGACGTCAACCGATTCGAGCACCTTGTCGAGGATCTGCTGGAGATCTCCCGATTCGACGTGGGCACCGCCGAACTGGATCTGGACGTGTTCAACCTGCTCGAGTTCGTCGAGAACGCGGTGTCGGCTACCAGCCCTGCCGCCATTCCCATCTCCTGCGATCCAGCTACTGCTCTTGTGCGGGTGCAGGCCGACAAGCGCCGGCTGATGCAGGTGATCGACAACCTCTTGAACAATGCTCAGAAGTACGCTCGCGGCGCCACCGGCATCGTCCTCAGACATTGGGGAAAGAACATCGAGATCATCGTGGAAGACGCCGGGCCGGGAGTTGCCGCCGACGAGCGGGAGCACATATTCGACCGGTTCTCCCGAGGCCGGGAAGCGGGCGAGCGAGGAGTCAGCACCGGTGTGGGTCTTGGGCTGGCGCTGGTTGCTGAGCATGTGCGCCTCCACCAGGGTCGAGTTTGGTGCGAGGACCGGTTCGACGGCCTCTCCGGGGCCCGCTTCGTCGTCCACCTTCCCATCGCGGTCATATGACCCGGCCGACAGCAATCCGGCGCCTGTGGGTGGGCCTAGCCGCTGCTGTGCTGTTGGCCGCGGGCTGCTCGGTGCCCGAGGACAGCCGTCCCCGCGCACTGGACTTCTCCCAACTCCCCGATGACCTCGTGGCAACCACTGAGCCACCAGAGCCAACCCCGCTTGTCACCCAAGAAGTGCTCATCTATCTGATCGACGAGAACAACCTGCTGTCGGCCGTCGCCCGTGACGTCGCCAGCCCGGCCCGACCCACAACCGTGCTGGAGGCCCTGTTCTCCGCGCCCAATGAATCGGAGTCCGAACAGGCCCTGTCCACCGTTCTGCCTGCCGACGCCGAAGTGGTGTCGGTGGATATCGACCGAGCCAACGACCTCGTGACCGTGGCCCTGGAATCAGAGGTGTTCGAGGAGCGCCTCGAAGGCGAGAACCGCCAGCTGGCCGTGGCGCAGTTGGTGTTCACAGCCACCGAAACCACGGGTACTGCCCGATTCTCCCTGCTCCTGAACGGCAACCCCGTACCCCTTCCCACCGATAACGGCGAGAGCGATGTTCCGGTGACGCGCGACGGCTTCAGGTCGGTGGATCCCGACTATCAGCCTGAGCCCACACCCGAGCCCATACCGATCGAGACCCCCACACCTACGCAGATCCCCACGCCGACTCCGCCGCCCGAGACGCCGACGCCCACGGCAACGCCCACTGCCGTGGTAACTCCAACTCCAGAGCCCGGGCCCACCCTGCCGCCGGGGCTTCCTCCAGACTTCACCCTCGACTTCTCCTGAGGTTGCGTACTCAGCGGCAAGAGCCAGCTAGGAACAGCCGGCTAGGAACATCCGGCTAGGGAAAGAACGTCTTGGCCACGTCATAGAGCGCAGGGCTGACCGGCTTCAGCTCGGCCACCGCGTCGGCCAGCCGCACTCGAGCCATTTCGCCGTTCTGGAAGGCCACCATCGACCCCCAGTCACCATCGTGAACGGCGTCGATGGCCTCGATGCCGTACCACGAGCAAAGAACTCGGTCGAACGCCGAGGGGGTGCCGCCCCGCTGGATGTGGCCCAACACCGTAACCCTGGTGTCGAAACCGGTTCGGGCTTCGATCTCTGCGGCCACTACCTGGCCGATTCCCCCCAACCGGGCGTGGCCGAATTGATCGATCTCCGGCTCGGGCAGCTCCAGCGTGCCTTCCTTGGGCCGAGCTCCTTCGGCAATCACCACGATGGACGCCCATCGGCCCCGCTGGTGTCGGCGGATGATGGCTTCAGCCACAGCCTCGATATCGAAGGGCTCCTCGGGGATCAGGGTGAGAGTGGCCCCTCCGGCGATGCCGGCCCAAGTGGCGATGTGACCGACATGACGGCCCATAACCTCTACCACCATCACCCGATCATGCGATTCCGCAGTGGTGTGCAGTCGGTCGATTGCGGAGGTGGCGATCTCTACCGCGGTGTCGAAACCGAAGGTGAGCTCGGTGAGCCCGATGTCGTTGTCAATGGTCTTGGGCACACCGACCACATTGGCGGCCCCGGCCTCGTACACCCCCACGCCCGCGGAAAGGGTCCCCTCGCCCCCGATGACGATCAAGGCGTCGGCACCCGTGGTCTCCATCGTGGCCCGCACCCGCTCGATCCCGTCTTCGTACATCCGGGGCGACATCCGAGAGGTGCCCAGAACGGTGCCGCCCCGGGGCAGGGTGCCCCGCATGTGCTCCACGTCCACCTCGATGAACTCGCCTTCCAGCACCCCGCGCCATCCGTCCAGGAAGCCGATCACCGAGTCGCCGTAGTGGCGCTCGGCCTTGCGCACAATCGCCCGGATAACCGCATTCAGCCCAGGACAGTCGCCGCCCCCGGTCAACACGCCGACTCTCATCGAATACCGCGGGCGACCGCAGATGGGGCACACCCCCTGCCTTCCAACCGTTGGATCCTCAACGATTTTGGCATTTCGGATTCCACCAATCTGCGCGGATTCTACGAATCCAGCTTGGTCAGTGATTGGCGGAGCTGGCGCACGGCCTGTGCAGTCCGCTGCTCGTTCTCGATGAGGGCGAACCGCACGTGGCCCTCCCCACCAGGGCCAAAACCCACGCCGGGCGAGACCGCCACCCGGGCATCTCGAACCAGCCAGGAGGCGAACTCCACGGACCCCATCTCAAGGTAGGGCTCAGGAATCTTGGCCCACACGAACATGGTCCCCTTGGGCGGCTCCACCTCCCAACCCATGCGGTTGAGCCCCGAGCACAGGGCATCCCGGCGGCTCTGGTAGATGTCGCACACTTCTTTGGGGTGGCCGGGAGCTTCGTTCAACGTGACCGTGGCCGCGATCTGGATGGGCTGGAACGTGCCGTAGTCGAGATAGGACTTGAGCTTGGCCAGCGCGGCCACCACTTGGGGATTGCCAACCATGAATGCCACCCGCCAACCGGCCATGGAGAATGACTTGGTCATGGAATAGAGCTCCACCGCCACATCCTTGGCGCCCTCTACTTGCATGATGGACGGCGGCAGATAGCCGTCGTAGCCCAGGTCGGCGTAGGCAAAATCGTGCACCAACAGCACATCGTGCTCTTTGGCAAAGGCCACCACGCCAGCCATGAACTCCAGGTCCACGCAGGCGGTGGTGGGATTGTGGGGAAACGACAGCACGATGATGCGGGGTTTGGGCCAGGAGTACTGCCAGCGCTCCTGCATCGTCGCGAAGAAATCGGTTCCCGTGCTCAGAGGGATCTCCCGCACCTCAGCACCGGCAAATAGCGGGGCATAGAGGTGGATCGGATAGGACGGGGAGGGAACCAAGGCCGCGTCGCCGGGTTGGAGCAGCGTCCACATGAGGTGGGAGAACCCCTCCTTGGCCCCGATGGTGTTGATCACCTCGGTGTCGGGGTCGAGATACACCCCGAATCGTCGGGCGTAGTACCCGGAAATGGCCTCCCGCAGCTTGGGGATGCCCCGACTGGCCGAATAGCGATGATTGCGAGGGTTCTGAACCGCCTCCGCCAGCTTCTCCACGGCAACCGGTGGCGACGGGAGGTCGGGATTGCCGAAACCCAGGTCGATGATGTCGTGGCCGGCTCGGCGGCCCTCCACCTTCAGGTCGTTGATAATGGTGAAGACATACGGGGGCAGGTTGTTGATCCGGCGGAACTCCACAGCCCTAATTTACTCCCAACCCGAGCGGATCTAAGGAAGTTTCCCGGCACCGGATTCGGCCCGGCGGCGCAGGTTCTCCAGCGCGGTCTGCATGATGCGAGCCTCGGCCCGGCGCTTCACGAAACCGGGCAAGGGCATCAACATCTGGACGGCAAGGTGGTAGGTGACCTCGGTGCGATCCGGCTCGCCGGGCACCGGGTTGAAGCAGTACTCCCCGTCGAGGCGCCGGGTGAGATCGCCCTGAACCAGGCGCCAGGAAACCCGCAGCGGGTTCGATCCGTAGTAGTACTCCAGCAGGTAGTTGGTGCTGCGGCCCATGGCCGCGGCCCGAAACGACACCAGACCGCCCCGGCCGTCGTCGTCCCGCCGGACTATCTCCACATTCTTCACCTCAGTGGCCCATTGGGGATAGGACTCGAAATCGCACACCACTTCGAAACATCGCTGGGGCGATGCCTCTATGGAAAT
Organism: Acidimicrobiia bacterium; assembly: GCA_009843565.1. Lineage (GTDB taxonomy): Bacteria > Actinomycetota > Acidimicrobiia > Acidimicrobiales > Bin134 > Poriferisocius. The sequence goes on from VYDF01000009.1 coordinate 9,758, forward strand.
GCTCTTGGTGGCCTGGTCAAACATCGTCACCGTTCCTGCTGGGATCGCCGCGTTCTGAGATGGTGCTGTCAAGGGGCCGAGGTGGGAAAGTCCCGTGCCTGGCTCCCCATGCGCCAGACAAGCCCAGCGCATAGACAGGTACCAGGATACCGAATGCTGAGGCGGTAAACGGGCGAACGGAGGCTGCGGCCAGCGCCACCACAAGCTCGGTGGCCAGCGCGGCCATCATTGAGAGCTGCACCGAGCGTGGAGCGCAGCCGGCCAAGAAGTACAAACCGCCCACGCCGATCAGCTCGTAGCGGCTGCGTTCCAAGGCCCGCCGAAAGGCCCAAAGCATGGCCGCGCACCCAGCCGCCAGCAGGCCGAGCGACACCACGGCAATGGGAACGGCCATCGGGTCGGGATAAATCGTGGTGATCACCGCGATCGCGGTGAAAAGGCCGGTTCCTGCCCAGCACGCCCGGAGAAGGTCCTGGCCCTCAACTTCCGATGGCAGCAGACGGTCGCGCAGTGCCATCAGCGGCTCATTCCCCGGGCGATGACCTCGGCAATCACGGTTCGAAGCCGTTCGGCCATGTGGTCATAGGAGAACTCGGCCACTGCCCGCAACCGGCTCTCCAGCCCCATTTGGTGAAGGCGGACCCGATCCGACAGCAAGGCGTCCAAAGAGGCGGTCACCGCATCACGATGGCTGGGCCTGTCCACCACCAAGCCGGTCCTACCGTGCTCCACCGCCTCGGCCGCTCCGCCGCTGTCTCCGGCCAGCTGCGGCACCCCGGCCGCTGCTGCCTCCAAGAACACGATGCCGAAGCCCTCCTGCTCCAGGCCTCCCCAGCGCTGGCGGCACATCATGGCGAACACGTCGGCGCAGGCGTAGAGATCGGGCAAGTCCGAGTCGGCCACCCGGTCGAGAAGGCGGGCGGGCGCGCCGGTGCGTCCAATGAGGCGGTCTAACCGATCCCGGTCGCGCCCGGCCCCGGCAACCGCCAGGGTAAGCCCCGGATGGCGGTCGGCCAGCCGAGCCGATGCCGCGATCAACACATCCATGCCCTTGCGAGGCACCAGCCGGCTGATCGACACCACTACCGGGGCGTCGGCCGGCAGACCGAACCGAAGGCGGGCTTCTCTCCGCTGGACTGCATCCAAGGGCTTGAAGCGCTCGATGTCCACGCCGGGGGGAACTATGACTGCGGGCAGCGGTCTCCCCGCGGCCCTTTCGGCTTCTACCACCGAGTACCGCCCCGCAGTGACCACCACCTGGGCGCCGCGCAGCACTTGGGCCAAGATCTGCCTGGTGCCCGGCAGGCGCCCGGGCACAGTCACCTCGGCACCGTGGAGAATCACGCCATAGGGGTGAGGCAAGCGCGGGGCAAGCGCACCCAAGGGAACGGCGGGGTCGTAGAGAACCAGCTCTGCTCCGACATCGGCAACCAACTCGGTGATCTCTTGGGCCATCTCCCGAGTTGGTAGGAGGAACTGGCGGGGCGAGCGGACGATCTGGTGGTTTTGCCGGGCATCCCATTCCGCGTCTCCAGGATGGGAGCGGGTGAGCACGCAGACATCGTCAGGAGGCAGCCGGCGCCACAACTCCCACAGGTAGTTCTGAATGCCCCCGAGCTTGGGGGGATAGTCGTTGGTAACCAACAAGTGCCGGGCCATTGCTCAAACCGGCGCCACTGCGTCCACGCCGAGACGACGGGCCGCCCACTCGGCGTGGCGCACCAGCATGGGATCGGAATTAGACAGATAGCGGCCTACGGTTTCAACCACCTCAGGGTCGGTTCCCCGCCCGGAGTTACCCAAAGCGACCAACGCGTTGCGCCGCACATACCGGGGCTGGCGCCGGGGGATGTACCAGCGGCCGTAGCGGGCCATCAGCTTATCGTCGTCCGATTCCAGCAGCTCCACCAGGTCGACCCAGGCGATGTCATCTTCGAGCCCATCACCCGCTGCGCTGTCGTTCGACTCGGCCTGTCGGTTGGGCGGGCACACCTCCTGGCAGTCGTCGCAGCCGTAGATCCGATCGCCCAGAGCCTCGCGGAACTCGAGGGGGAAGTCTCCGTCAGCTTGAACCAGCCACGCCAAGCACCGCCGGGCGTCGACCACGCCGGGGGCCACAATCGCCCCGGTGGGACAGCCGTCTATGCAGCGGCGACACGGCCCGCACTGGTCGGAAACCGGGGTCGAGGGTTCGAGTGCAGCGGTGGTGATCACCGAACCCAGCACGAACCAGCTCCCCAGACCGGGCAGCAGAATATTGCTGTTCTTGCCGTACCAGCCCAACCCAGCCCGCCGGGCCGCCTCCCGATCCACCAGCGCGTTGTCGTCAGCCACCACCGCGGCCTTGTGCCCGGCATCTCGCAGCATCTCGGCTACGTGGCCCAAGGAGGCTCGCAGCTTGGCATAGTGGTCGCTTCGGGCGTAGGCGGCCACTCGTCCAACTGCCCGGTCGGGCTCGGCCGGGGCGGAATTGCGATACGCAAGCGCGCCGACCACCAGGGATTGGGCGCCCTCCACCGTGCGGCTGGGGTCGGTGGAGCGATCGGGATTGCGGTAGGTGAAGGCCATGCCCCCGTGTAGGCCTTGGTCCCGCCGCTCCACAAGCGTGACCCGGGTGGACTCGAACGGGTCAGCCGGGGCCACCCCAACGGCGTCGAGTCCCGCCGCCACGCCAGCGGCAACGACCTCCTTTGCGGCGAGAGCGCTCACCGGCCCATGAATTCAGGTGGGCCCGATTTCATGCCTTCTCCTCATCGGCATGGGCGTCATTGGAGACGGAGACGAATTTCTCCAGAACCTGCGCGGCCAGACCGTCGTCGATCGATGCCCCGGCCGCTTCCAGCCCCTCGCCCAGCGAGTCGGACACCTGGGCCACCACCAAGGCCGCAGCCGCGTTCAGCGTCACGATGTCTCGGTGCGCCCCTGCTTGGCCCTCCAGCACCCGCCGCAGGCAGTCGGCATTGACCGACGCATCCCCTCCCCTCAAGTCATCGAGGGTTGCAGGAGCCAGGCCGAGCTCAGCAGGGTCCACAGTGTGGCGGAGGGTATTGCCGTCGCGCAGCTCCCAGACATCGGTCGGGCTGGTGGTGGACAACTCGTCCAGGCCGTCGTGGCTGTGCACGATCATGGCCCGCTCCGAACCGGTGGCGGCCAGCACCTCCAGCATGATCTCGGCCATGGCCCGGTCGCTGGTTCCCACCAGCTGGCGCCTGACACCAGCGGGATTGGCCAGCGGTCCCAGGAAATTGAACACCGTGCCCACCCCCAACTCCCGGCGGGGTGGGCCGGCGTGGCGCATGGCCGGGTGGAATCGAGGGGCCAGACAGAAACCGAAGCCGGCCTCGGTCACGCATCGGGCCACCCCGGCCGGTCCGAGATCGATGACGGCACCCAGCTCCTCCAGCACATCGGCCGAGCCGCACAGAGACGAGGCCGACCGGTTGCCGTGCTTGCACACTCTGGCCCCCGCGCCCACGGCCACCAGCGCCGCCGCGGTGGAAACGTTGATGCTGCCGCTGTGATCGCCGCCGGTGCCGCAGGTGTCGATGAGGCCGGTGACATCCAGGGGAACCGTCTCCGAAGCCGCCCGCATTGCCGACAGCAGGCCGACAAGCTCCTGCGCCGTCTCCCCTTTGGTGCGCAGCGCCATCATGAATCCGCCGATCTGCGCCGGGGTCGCCTCCCCGTTCAGAATCTCGGTCATGGCCGCATTGGCCGCGTCGGCGGTGAGGTGGCTGCCTCCGGTCAACTGCCGGAATACCCCGGCCCACCCCCCGTGCTCGTCCAGGCTCACCGTCTTAGTGTGGACCATCATCTCCACCCTGCCACAATCTCTTTCATGAAGATCTGCGTCATCGATGTCGGTACCAGCAGCATCCGCTCGGCAATTACCGATGGACATCAGGTGATCTGCTTCCGCCAGGAGCGCACGCCGCCCGACATGCCTGAGCCGGGACTCGTGGAGTTCGACGCCAACGAGATGGCGGCGGTCATTCTCCAGTCGGCTACCGAGGTGATCGACGAGGTGGGGGGTGTGGATGCCGTGGCCGTGACCAACCAGCGGGGAACCGCGATGGTGTGGGACCGCAATACCGGCGAGCCGGTGGGCCCGGCGCTGGGCTGGCAGGATCTCCGCACAGTGGGCGAATGCCTGGCGTGGCGGGCGGAGGGCCTGGAGATGGTGCCCAACGAGTCGGCCACCAAGCTGGTCTGGCTGCTCGACCAGCACGATCCCGATCGAAGCCGCGACCTGTGCTTCGGCACCGTGGACACCTGGACGGTGTGGTGCCTCTCGCAAGGTGCCCACCATGTGGTGGACCCCTCTAACGCGGCCATGAGCGGGATGCTGGCCGATGATGGCAGCCGCTGGTCAGACGAGATCGTCGACCGGCTCGGGGTTCCCCTGGCCTGCCTGCCTGAGATCGTGGACTCCACGGGAGTGGTGGGGGCCGCCACTGCTCTTCCGGGGTCGCCGCCTATCGCCGGGATCATCGGAGATCAGCAGTCGTCGCTGATCGGCCAGCGCTGCGTGCTGGAGGGCCTGGCCAAGCTCACCTTCGGCACCGGCGCCTTCTTGGACGTGTGTACCGGCCCGGGTAGGCCGATTGCCGACAAGCGCAGCAAACGGGGGACATTCCCCATCGTGGCCTGGCAGGAGGACGGGGCCATCGTGTGGGGCGTGGAGGCCTTTATGATTGCCGCCGGCTCGAATATGAGTTGGCTGATCGACGATGTTGGCCTGTTGGCCGATGCCTCCCAATCGACTGAGTTGGCCGGCAGCGTGGACAACACGGGCGGCGTGGTATATGTGCCCGCCTTGTACGGGCTGGGCACCCCCTACTGGGACTTCGGGGCCCGAGCCGCGCTGTTCGGCATAACCGGGGGCACCACCGCAGCTCACATCGTGCGAGCGGTGTTCGAGGGTGTGGCCCACAGGGCCGCTGATCTGCTGGAGGCGGCCGAGGCCGACAGCGGCTATCGATTCGAGCAGATCCGAGTGGACGGCGGGATGTCGCAGAATCCGGTGTTCAATCAGATCCTGGCCGACACCCTGAGCCGAACAGTGGAGCTCTGCCCGGTGCCGGAGGGGACCGCGCTGGGTGCTGCGGTTTTGGCCGGCCGAGCGCTGGGCCAGTGGTCGAACTGGCAGGAGGTGGCCGACTCCTGGACGCCTCGGGCGGTGGTGGAGCCGGAGGGCACTGTGGACCGCGAGCGCTGGCACGAAGCGGTACAGCGGGCTTCCCGCTGGTACCCCGAGCTCTCCGACATCGGCCTGTAAAACCCTCTCGCCCTGCGATGGGGCGACTGGCAGACTGGAGACGACGGTGAGTCGGCCGGATGGCCGCGGCATCGTGGCTTCGGCCCCGGTGTCGAGGAAGGTCGGGACTCCGCAGGGCAACGGTGCTGGCTAACAGCCAGTCGGGGTGACTCGAAGGAAAGTGCAACAGAGAACAGACCGCCGATGGCCCGGATTTCTGGGCACAGGCAAGGGTGAAACGGTGCGGTAAGAGCGCACCAGGGGCCGGGGTGACCCGGCTCGCTCGGCAAACCCCACCGGGAGCAAGGCCAAGCAGGGGACATGGTGGCCCACCGCCCCGTCAGGGGCAGTCCCCGGGTAGGCCGCGTAGATGGATGGCCATCCACGGTCCGCCAGGACCGGGACAGAATCCCGCCTACAGGCCGACTCACCGTCCGATCTCTTTCAGAGAGGGCGAATCAGCGCCGTCGGGGCCGATCCCGGCCCATCTGGGATCGGTCCAGCCGCCCTTTCGCGCAGAACAAGCGAAGCCTCTCGCGGTCGGCCAGTCCATAGCGGTACACGGCCCAGGCCCCCACACCCAGTCCGATTAGCTCCAGCGCGATCAGCGCGGCCAGGGGCTTGAATTCGGGCAGGTTGCCGCCGTCCACCTGCGCCCCCAACACCGGCCACCAAAAAAGCTCGCTGCGCAACCACGCGCCGTCGAGCACCAAGTACAAGAACAGTCCGATGGGCAGTCCCAGCCAGCGGCGCCGGGCCAGGCGGCGGCCCCGGGTGGCCATCATCACCGCCACCAGCACGACCAGCGGCGCCAGCAAGGTGTGCAGCGCCCACGGGCCGCGGGCCAGCAGCTCGACCATGGGGAGCACCGAGCCGAGCATCACCATGCGGTAGTCCAGCGCCGGGCTGTCAAACACCAAGGCCACCAGCACGAAGCTGAGGGCCAAGAACCAGAAGAACACGGGTGTTCCGCCCGGTCAGGTCCGCACCAGGATGCGGCCGCACTCCTCGCAGTAGCACACCTCGTCGGCCGGGGCATGGCGTATGCGGTCGAGTTCCATGGCCGACAGCGCCAGATGGCAGCCCTCGCAGGTGCCGTTGCTGAGCCGGGCCACCGCCACCCCGCCCATTCGAGTCCGCAGTCCCTCATAGCTGGCCAGGGCCGCCTCAGAAATGTCGGAGGCCGCAGTTGAGCGGGCCGCGTTCTCCTGTTCTATCTCAGCCTGCACCACCGCTTCGGCCTCAGCCAGCCGCTGTTGGGCAGCTGCCACCTCGCCCCCCGCGGCCTCGAAGCTGGTCTCCAGATCTACAACCTCGGATTCGATCTGCTCGATCGCCTCCATTAGCTCCAAGGCATCGCTTTCCATCTCCGAACAGCGCGACCGCAAGCCGTTCACCTCTTCTTGGAGGGTGAGCAGCTCGCGGGTGCCGGTGACCTCTCCGGAGTAGAGCCGGTCGTTCTCCCGCTTCACCCGATCTTCCAAGGCGGCCAGCTCGTCCTCGTTGCGTTTGAGATTCCGCTGAAGCTCCAAGCGCTCAACCTGCTTCGCCTCCCGCTGTTGGTGAATCTGCTGACAGGCCTGTTGGGCGGCGACCAGCGAAGCCCGCTCAGCCAGCGTGTCGAAGCGATGTCGAAGCTGATTGATCCGAGTGTCGTGATCCTGCACCGTCAGCAGGCGCTGGAATTGATCGTCGATCACGGCTCGATACTAGGTTCAGATGATTCTTCGGGATCAGCCTCCACACCGGATTCAGCCTCCTCGGCGGCGTCGGCTGGAGAACCCGGAGCGGAGCCGGGGCCCACACAGGTGTCGGCAAACCCGTCGTCGTTTGAGTCCAGGGGGAACTGGCCTTCAACACACTCCACTTCGATGGGTGTGGGGGTTCCGCAGAACAGCGGAATGGGGTCGCCTCCCTCCACTGCGAATTCGCTGAACCCGCAGGGCTCGACCCCCTCGGTGATCAACAGGTCGACGCAGGCGTCGTGAGTGCCGTCATCGTCGGTGTCCACCGGGACGATGATGGGCACGATCACCTCTGGGTCTTCGGGCTCCAACGGTGTCGCGCAGGGCACGCCCACCGTGAACACGTCCTCCAACTCGATCAGCTCGCTGATCCGGGGCTCGCCAGGACAGTTCGGGAAGTCCACCACTTCAAGACCCTCGTGGTAGCTGGTCATGAACCGGCCCCACGCCACCGCCGGATAGGAGCTGCCGGTTACCTTGCGCATGGGAATGCGCTCGTTGGGGTTCCCCAGCCACACCGCGGTGGCCAGGTGAGGGGTGAACCCGACAAACCAGGCATCGGCCGATTCCTCAGTGGTGCCGGTTTTGCCCGCCGAGGTCTGGAGGGGAAGCTGGGCCCGGCGCCCGGTGCCATTGACCATGTTGTTCTCCAGCACGTCGGTGGCCCAGCAGGCCGAGCGCTCCGTCACCACCCGCTGGCCCGACAGCTCGTGCTGGTAGAGCACATTGCCCTGGCGGTCGACGATCCGCTCGATGAAATAGGGCTCATAGCGAAATCCGCCGGTGGCCATCACCCCGTAGGCCGACGCCATGTCGATGGGGTGGACCTCCTCAGAGCCCAGCGGTAGCGACGCCACCGGCTCCAGCACCGTCGTGATGCCCATTCTTGACGCGGTGTCGATTACCGGCTCAATGCCCGCTACTCGGCCCAGCCGCAAGAACGCGCAGTTGGAGGAGACCCTTATCTGATCGGTGATGGTGTCCACCTGCCCAGGCGAGCTGGCGAAGTTATTGGCCACATAGGGGTCGGGAACACCGCCGGGGTTGGGAATCTGGCACGGACCCCGTCCACTCACCCGGTCGCTGGGCTGGTACCCCTGCTCCAACAGGGTCATCAACACGAACGTCTTGAACGCCGACCCCGGCTGGCGGGAGCCCTGGGTGGCCAGGTTGAACTCCTGCTCATCCTGGGCGAACCCCGGTCCGCCTACCACCGCTCGAACCGCCCCGGTGTCGGGCTCGAGAGCGGCAAGGGCCATGGTTGCCTCGACGCCGCCGTGCTCCCCCTCGTTGTACTCCACCAGGGTGGCAGCCACCGCGGCCTCGGCCTGTTGCTGGGCCACGGGGTCAAAGGTGGTGTAGATGCTGAGGCCGCCGTTGAACACCAGATTGAACCGGTCTTCAGGGTTCCCGCCCAGATACCGGGGGTCGTCCAGAAGCTGCTGCTTCACCTCCTCCACGAAATAGCTCTTGGGCGGCAGCTCGATCTCGTTGACCGCGGTGGGCAGCGGCTGGAGGTGGAACAGGTCGGCCTGCTCCTCAGTGATGTAGCCCAGCTCAGCCAGCCGGTTCAACACGATGCGCCGCTGGCGCAGAGCCCGCAAGGGGTTGTTGATGGGGTCGTAGCTGCTGGGGTTGCTGATGAGTGCAGACAGCAGCGCAGCCTCCCCCCAACCAAGATCGTCGGCGTCCAGCCCCCAGTACACCTCGGCCGCGGCCTGCACGCCGTAGGCGCCCTGGCCGAAATACACCGTGTTCAGATACAGGTTGAGGATGTCGTCTTTTTCCATCTCCCGCTCAAGGCGCTTGGCCATGGCCATCTCCTGGAGCTTGCGCTCAGCTTCCACCTTGTTGCCCACCACCAGGTTCTTGATGAGCTGCTGGGTGATGGTGGACCCGCCCTGGGTGATGCCGCCGGCCCCGACATTCTCAAGACCGGCCCGGAATACCGCGCTGAGGTCGATACCGGTGTGCAGGTAGAAGTTCTCGTCTTCGATGGCGATCACCGCGTGCTTCACCTCATCGGAGATGTCGTCGATCTCCACCAGCACCCGGTTCTCCACGTAGCTGAACACGTCGATGATCTCGAGGTTCGAGTCGTAGACGTAGGAGCGAATGGCCAGCTCGTCCAGGCTCACGTCCTCGGTCAGGTTCACCTCCACCGGGGTGGACTCCCATGACTTCAGCACGTCGGCCGTCGGAGGCCACACCACAAACAGGGTGGCAGCCAAAGCCAGCGCCAGCATGGGCATGAGCACGGTCAGCCGGAGCAGGTGGGACAGCCACCTCAACAAGTCCTTCACCTGAACCCCAACGCTACCGGCCGCGAAGCGGGGGCAGGTGCGCGCTCAGTAGCTACCGCCCAACTTGGTGTGGTCCCAGCTGATGGTCTTTTCGGCCTTGATCACCACCGCAGTGCGCTTCAAGGCCATGCTCTCGGCCGCCTTGGACAGCATCTCCCGGTCGATGTCGGGATTGTTCCGGGCCATCACCTCCAAGGCATAGCGGTGGACCACCTCGGGATCGGTGTGGAGCTCGGCATGTCCGTTGATCGCCACGCCGCGGAGCTTGTCGTACTCAAGTCCGTCCTCCAGCAGGAGGGCGATGCGGCTGTCGCGCTCCAGGTTCTTGATCTTCTGCGACTTGGTGTAGGTCTCGAACACGATGTCGCCGTCCACCACCGCGAACCACAGGGTGCTCAGATGGGGTGTGCCGTCCTGGTTGATGGTGGCCACCTGGAGGCTCTTCTGCTCCTCGATGAATACCTCGAGCTCGTCGGGGGTCAGCCGGATCTTGTCGCGACGCTTAGCCATTTGCTCAGCTTCTCACACCGTCTGGTGCGGCGGTCACTCGTCCAGGAGCGCCCGGGCCCGGCGAGCAAGCGGCTCGTCGACCATCTGGCCCTCGAAGGCCACCGATGCCTCGCCTCGGGCTTGGGCTGCGTCCCAGACAGCCAGCAGCGCCCGGGCCCGCTCCCGCTCCTCGGTCGACGGCGAGAAGCTCTGGTTGGCCAGCGGTACCTGGCTGGGGTGAATGCACAACTTGCCGCTGTAGCCGATGGATCTCCCAACCGCCGCGTCGGCCAAGAAGCGCTCGTCGTCGCCGAACGCGGTCACCACCTGATCGAGCACCGGCACCCCAGCCAGGCGGGCGGCCAGCGCCACCTGCGAGCGGGCGTACAGCACTTCCAATCCATTGCCGGTACGAACGCCGCCCATGTCGGTGATGAAGTCCTCGGCTCCGAAGTAGGCCCAGTCAATCCGGGGATGCCCCAGCACGTCGGCGGCCTGGGCGACGCCAGTGGCGGTCTCGACTCCGGCCAACAGCCGGAAGTGGCCACAGCCAGCTTGGGCTAGAGCCTCATGCACCAGCTCGATTTGGGCCGCGGTCTCCAATTTGGGCACCACCACCCCGCTCAGCTCCTCGGCCAGACCCTCGGCGACGTCGCTGGCGAACCATTCGGAGCCAAGAGGGTTGACCCGCACGAACACAGCCAGGTCGGGATTCTGGCGTTGCAGTTCTGCCCCCATGGCTCTGGCCTGGACGCGGGCTTCGGCCTTGGCTGTGGAGGCCACTGCGTCCTCTAGGTCCAACACCACGCCGTCGGGACCGCTGCGAGGCAGCTTGGCGCACATATCGGGGCGGCTGGCCGGAGCAAACAGCAGACTCCGAAGCCGGGGCAGCGCGCCTTTTTTCAGATGTTCCTCGGTCATGCCAGCTCCGGTCGGTTGCGGAAGTAGTCCAACGCTTCGGGATTGGCCAAGGCCTCGATGTTGGCGATGGGCCGCCCGCATATCGCGTCGCGCACCGCCAATTCCACGGTCTTGCCGCTGCGGGTGCGGGGGATGTCGTCCACGGCGCAGATCACGGCGGGAACGTGTCGGGGGGAGGCACCTGATCGAATCGCCGCCCGAATGACCGCTTCCATTTCGTTGTCGAGGCGGACGCCCTCGACGAGTTTCACGAAGAGCACCACCCGAGTATCGCCGTCGACGGGCTGGCCCACCACCACGCTCTCCACCACTTCGTCCATGGCATCCACCAGGCGGTAGATCTCCGCTGTGCCGATGCGGACTCCGCCAGGGTTCAAGGTGGCGTCGGAGCGACCGGAGATCACAAACCCACCGTGCTCGGTAGCGCAGATGTAGTCGCCCTGATGCCACCGTCCCTCGAAGCGCTCGTAATAGGCGGCCCGGTAGCGCTGGTCACCTCCCTCTCCCCAAAACCGGAGCGGTTGCGAAGGGAACGGCGATGCGCAAACCAGCTCGCCGAACTGCCCCGGCCCCAACAATGTGCCATCGCCGTCGAGCACTTGGATGTCGAGGCCCAGGGCGGGCCGCTGGATCTCCCCCGGCCACACCGCTGAGGTGGGGTCGCCAGCCACCAGGCAACCGCACAGATCGGTGCCCCCCGAGATGGAGGCCAGATGAACGTCGGCCTTGACCTCTTGGTACACGTAGTCGAACCCGTCAGGTGACAGCGGCGAGCCGGTGGAGCAGATGGTGCGCAGTGCGCTCAGGCTGTGGGTGTTGCGTGGAGACACACCAGCCTTGCGCAGCGAGTCGATATAGCGGGCCGACGTTCCAAACAGAGTGACTCCGGCTCGATCGGCCAAGTTGAACGAGACATCGAGGTTCGGATGGGCGGGGTTGCCGTCCCAAACCACCGCTGCGGCGCGCGAGGCCAGCGCCGAGGCCAGCCAGCTCCACATCATCCAGCCGGTGGTGGTGAAGTAGAACACCCGGTCGCCGGGACGGACATCACAGTGGAGCTGGTGCTCGCACAGGTGCTTGAGCAGGATCCCGCCAGCCCGGTGGACGATGCATTTGGGCCGACCGGTCGTTCCCGACGAATACAGCACGTACAGCGGATGGTCGAAGGGAAGCTGCTCGAACTGGATCGGCCCCGCGGGATGGGGCCCGATCCAATCGTCGAAGTCCGCGGTGCCCTCGGGCAGGGAGCCTCTGTCGGTGCGATTCAGCACCACGGTGGCCGCCACCGTGGGCAGTCCGGCCCTGATATCCGCCACCCGCTCCCGGCAGTCGAAGCGCTGGCCGCCATAGTCGTAACCGTCCACCGCGAACAGCAGCTTCGGTTCGATCTGGCCGAAACGGTCGAGCACTCCGGCGGTGCCGAAGTCGGGGGATGTGGACGAGAACACCGCTCCCACCGAGGCCGCGGCCAGCATCACCGCATAGGTCTCGGGCACGTTGGGCATCCAGCACGCCACCCGGTCGCCGGGGCCCACACCCTCAGCTCTCATGGCACCGACCAGCCGGGACACCAGCGCCCGCAGCTCGGCTCGCCTGGTTTCGGTGTACGCACCCGACTCGTCGGCGAACACGATGGCGGTCTCATCGTCGGGGCCAACCAGCAGATTCTCGGCAAAATTGAGCCGGGCACCTTCGAAGAACCTCACGTCGGCCATGTGCTGGGCCTCAACCACCGGGGCACTCCCCCGCTCCGAGGCCACTACCTCACAGAAGTCCCATACCGCCGACCAGAAAGCTCCTGGATATCGCACCGACCACCGGTGCAGTCGCTCGTATCCTCCTTCGGCCACAATGTCGATGTCTGCGCCCGCGGCAAAGCGGGCCAGATTGGTGTGGGCAGCTTGATCCCGGCCAGGTGTCCAAAGCGGCAGGCTGTCCATGGTCAGACGATATTGGGATCGGCCGCCCACCACCACCAAGCCGCGGCTGCGACCGTTCCGGCAACCAGGGCGACAAAGAACGCACGCTTGGCCAGCTTGTATAGGAACACCAGCGTGGCCAGCACGGCGATGATCACCGCCGCCAGGGTCAGCTCAGGGTTGGCCGTGGCGAACTCGATCAGCTCGTCGGGAATGTCGTCTCGCACGTTGGGGGGCAGGCAGTCGAGGGCGCGTTCGGGAAGTTTGTCGATCACTCCGTTCCGCAGATCTTCCAGCAGATTCGGGTCTACGCAGTCCAGTCCGTCGGGCAGCTCGGGCGTCCCGCCCTGCAATTGCATCCCGACATTCTCCCCGACACAAGCACCGATTCCGCGCACCCCCGGCTAGGGGTGCCGTAGACGCTGTGGGCAGCGAGGTCTAGCGAAGATCGGAAAGCTTGACCAATTCGGGTTCGATGCGCTCCACGCCTCCTGTGGGCAGGAAGAATCGCCAGAAGATGCTGCCGGAAGGTCGACCCTCGGTATCCAGCCAGTTGTACACGCCGGGATCCTCATGGGCGATCACCATCTTGAACGTGCCATCGGCTTCGAGGGTGGTGTTGGCCCGGTTGCGGCTAGTGGTGCGGTTGCCGTAGTCGTAGGTCTGGCCGGACGCGGTCCACAGGCACACGTTGCCGAACTTGCATTCCGGCCACCGGCCGGTCATCACCAGGGCCTCGTCGGGGGCGAGCACGTAGCGCCCCATGGTGTAGTAGGCGTCGAAGGCGGCAAAGCCCATGGTGCCGGGTGGCTGGGGGTCGGGAAGAACATTGGGCTCGCGGCTCACCCACGTCGGCAAGGGATAGGTGCCGGGGATGGGCTGCTGGATGGTCTTGCCCAGCACATGGTTGGTGACTCGGCCGATGGCCGTGGCCACCGTCTCGTCGTTCCAGAGTGTGGCCGGACCCACCGGCGACAGGCACTCGATGCTCAGGGGAATGTGGAGGGACTCATCGGCTGCCGCAGGCTTCGGGACTTCGAAGTAATGCCGGGTGGTGATACGGCCCGATTCGGGGGGCAAGTCCAGCCAGTTGCGGTCCCGAGGTTCGCCGCCTAGGAACACCTCGTAGTTGCCGTCGGCGTCCACATCGATGTCGTCGTCGTTGAGCACCCCGCCGGTGCCGGTGGCATATCGCCCCTCAGATGTGCCCAGCTCCACCGTGAACGACGTGTAGACCGCTCCGGCCAAGTTGCCGGTGACCCGAAAGGCCAGATCGCTTCTCACCGGGGCCTCGAAGTACACCGCATCGGCATTGTCGCCGGTGAACTTGCGGGTAGGCGACACGATGCGGCGCCACACCGGGCGCTCGGGATCGAACTCGGCATGGGCGAACAGGCCCGACTGGAGGATGTGCAGCACCAGGCGGTGGCTGTCGGCGATTTCCTGCTCACCGGACAACCCCCACTCCTCGCCGCAAAAGCGTTCGCTCACTTGCCCTAGGGCGTCAACCATGTCGGCCCACGCGGCCTGGGTCTTGGTCTGATCTGCCATAGCGATCTCCCCCTTGGTGTTGGCCGGGACGTTACTGCAGCGGCCTCAACCCGCCACCATCCACCAAACTGTCACCCCCCGTCGGTATGGTCGAGTGATGGGTTCTACCCTCCTGAACACGGCATTTGATGCCGCGGCGGGCGCCGCAGTCGACGTTGATACAACAGCGCCGCCGCTTCCGATCCGTGTCATTCGCAGCCCCCGGCGCCGCAAGACTGCCGCAGCCAAGCTCCTGCCCGACTGCATCGAGGTACGGGTACCCGCGGGGATGACCCCCGACGCCGAGGCCGAGATGGTGGCCAGCCTTGTAGCCCGCCTCGAGCGCAAACGGGCCGCCGAAGCCGGCGGGGTAGATCTGGCCGAGCGAGCCATGAAACTGGCCTGCCGCTACGGCCTGCCCCAGCCGGAGTCGGTCACCTGGGCCGAGCAGAACGACCGCTGGGCCTCATGCACCTCAGCTCGGGGCACCATCCGCATCTCCACCCGCCTGGCCCGGGTTCCCGCCTGGGTGCTCGACGCCGTGATCGTCCACGAACTAGCCCATCTTTCTGAGCCCAACCACAGCCCCGCCTTCTGGGAACTGGCCAACCGCTACCCCCGCCAAGAACGGGCCTCCGGCTTTCTCGAGGCCATGTCTGCCGGTCACTGCGACCCCTGCCACACTGTCTGAGCTAAGCGGAGAACTTCATCGCCGCTCACTCAGACCCGGCGCCCTGATCGCGCCTCATTAGCGGGGGTGGGGCAGACTGAGGCCGATGGGCGAGCGGATCTTCTATGCGGCCAGCGTGCACGACGAGTCCGAGATCGATGCGGTTGTCGAGGTGCTGCGGGGCGGGGCGGCGGCGCTGTGGCCGGGGCGCAACGTCACCGC
>VYDF01000226.1 GCA_009843565.1 Acidimicrobiia bacterium
GGATCCCGTCGAGGTCGCCGTCGGCGTCGGGGGCCAGCAGCCATTTCGCCTCCCCCGCCGGATCGGGCAGGCGGGGCCGACCCGACCCCACTCCGGCCCGAGCCAGCCGAGCCGCTTGTCGCAGGCCCGTGCGATAGGCGATGTGATCTTCGTCATCGGGATGCAGCAGCTCGTTGGCCAAATCGGACAACGGCGCCGCCCTGCTGGAGTCCAAGTCGATCATTCTCGGCTTCAGATGGGGTGCTTCGCGGGCCGCTACTTTTCCGAACCCCCAGAGCAGTGAGCCGGCGATGCCCTCAGCGGGTTCGTGTTCCAGCACCTGCGCACCTCGGGTCACCAGCCAAACCCCATTGGTTGGAGCGACATCGGCATCGCCCATCCCCTGCACCAGCGCCAAGCCGCTCAGTTGGGCCTGGGTCGCATCCTCGGCCAGTTGCCCGGTGGTGACCTGTGACCCTTGAGCGTCCAGCGACACCAAATGGACAGCGCCGCGGAGCGCGGCATCGGAGGGCAGACTCTCAAAGAGCGCCTGCCAAGACTGGCGCTGGTTCAGCGGCAGGGATGCCCTGATCACTCCCGGTTCGTCCGACAGCGGGCCGAGATCGGTGGCGGCGCCATCGCTGACCAGCACCACGGTCTGATTCTGAGCAGCCAGCTCCAGCCCGAGGTATTCGGCTGTGCCGTAGGAATCCGCGGCCAGAACCCAGACGCCGGCCAACTCGCTCACCTTGGCCGGACCTTGGGCCACGATCACCCCGCGGTCAGGCTCTTGGGTCGAGTCGGTTTGGTCCACGCCCACCACTTCAGACTCAACGAAACCGGAGTCGCGAAGGGCCCGCTTCCACACATCAGGGCCGGCCAGGGCATGGTGCGGGCGATAGTCGTCGGCAAACCGCCACCAGCCGTCGAGCTGCCCGAACGTCAGGTCCAGCCAGCCTTGGCCGCGCAGATTCTCCAATGCCACCAGGTGGCCCGACGGCGCCAACAGCCGTCGGCAATGGTCCAGCGTCTCGTTCAAGTAGCGGGTGGCGTGCAAGACGTTGGACGCGATTATCAGGTCGTATCCATGGTTGTCGAAGCCTTGCTCTATCGGATCGATTTCAATGTCCAACACCCGGTAGTCGATGGATGCCTCTGCTCCACCAAACCGCCCCTCAGCCTCTGAGAAGAAGCCAGCAGAGATGTCGGTGTAGGTGTAGTCGTAGCGCTCGGGGGGCAGCTCGGGCAGCACCGAGGCGGTGGCCGATCCTGTGCCCGCTCCCACCTCCAGCACCCGCAGCCGTCTGCTCTCCGGCATTTCGGCCAGCAGCGCGGCCACCGCGTCGCCCAGCATCCGATTGGCGGCTTGGGCTACGGGCGCCTTCAGATAGAGGTCGGCGGCGCTTGGCTCGCCGCTGCTGAACAGCAACGTCAGCGGATCGGCGTCGCCCACCAGCACTTCGGCCAAGGCCCCACCGCTTCGCAGGAACAGCCCGATCTCCGTGGCGCCGTGGGGATATTGGCTCTCCATCCAGCCAGCCAGTTCCGTGGGATCGCTGGGCAGCTCCTCGGGCAAGGGGTCATCCGAGCCAACCATCACGGCAAAGCCCTCGCCGACCTCCTCGAGCACCCCGGCCTTGGCCATCATCTCGAGCATTCGGCGGAACAGGCGCCCATGCTCGGGCGCGACCTCCAGCTGCTGGCGCAGATCATCGGGGTCAAACGTCTCGCCCGCGGTGCGCATCCACCCCAGCCGGTCCAAAGCCAGACGGGCGAACGACCACGCCAGCCGCTCGAGGTCGGACAAGAGCGCGGCCCGGCTTTCGGCCCCGACGCCTTCCACCGCCAGGTACTGGGAAAATGGCTCCGAGCCCGCGGCAACGGCGGTCGGGCGGGGCAGGAACTCCGCGGGCAGAATTCCGGGAGCGAGAGGGCGGTCTCGCCAGACAATCTCATAGAGGAGATCGTCCACGTCGCCGGCGGCCGACAACAGCGCAGCTCGGGTGGCCCGCTTCACCGTATAGCCGCTCAGTCCTCCGAGAACGGCGCCGCGCCGGTCATAGAACTCCAGATCTCCGGTCAGAACCTCGGGAATCCCAGTGGCTGCTTCCTCAGCTTCTCGCAGGCGGGCATGGCAGACAATCTGCTCTGGCAATGGACCGGTGAACCACAGACGCTCCCAGCCAAAGGGCAGATAAGCCACACCGTCTTCAGAACTCGCCATGCTGCGAGCCTCGGCCATGACTTGGAAGCAGCCGTCGAGGATCAGCGGGTGGACTTCGATGCCGCCTCGGTCAACGGCCTCTGGCAGCGACAATTCGCCCACCGCTTCGCCTCCAGCAGCCCACAGCGCCCGCAGGGTGCGGAATGAAGCTCCGAGCTCAACGCCCATGCTCGTGCGCGAGCGATAGAACTCCGAGATGTCCTTGGGCTCCAATCCGGCCTTCAGACTGTCCAGGTCGACGCTGTCAGCCGCTTCTGGGCCCACGGCTTCGGTGCAGGCAAGACCCTCGGCGTGCAGAGTCCACCCGTTGTCGCCCGGGCCCCGGCTGTAGATCTCGAACCGAGCGGGTGTTCTCGGATCGGCTTCGTCCAAGACGAACTGCACTTGGCGACCCTCGGTCTCCTCCCCATCATCCGAGCCCGACTCGCCGAAGACCATCGGGCTGTGCAGTTGGAGATCCTCGACCGTGAGGATTCCGGGACCACGATCCATTGGTGTCGATGACCGGCCATTCCCATTGGCAGCCAAAGCCGACACCGCCATGGTGCCGTACAGAGCGCCGGGCGTGATCACCTGGCCATAAACCCGGTGATCGTTCAGCCACTCGGGCTCGGAGGCATCCATCTCCGTCTCGAACTGAAGCTCGCCACGAGGGGACTCATGGCAGACGCCGAGCACCGGGTGCCCAGCGCTGGTACGACGGCGCTTCGGGGCTTCCACCCAGTGGCGCTGGCGTTGGAACGAGTAGCCCGGAATCGAGATGCGGCGTCGGGTTTCGCCCCCGAATTGGCCTTCGAATGAGACATCGAGACCGGCCTGATACGCCCCGGCCACCGCGTCGAGGAATCCGCATCCGTCCTCTGGGAGCGGAGTTCGATCCGAAGGCCGCTTCATGCTCGACACCACATTCGGCTCGGCGCTGTCGGCCTCCTCCGGCCAAGACAGAACCGTCATGGGTCCGAGCACCGCCCCGGGGCCCACTTCGATGACCGCTTCCACCCCCAAATCGGCCAGCGCCTCGACACTTCGCCGATATTCGACCGGCTGGCGGATCTGGCGACCCCAATACTCCCCGTCCATGGCCTGGCCATCTTCGAGCAATTGGCCGGTCATGCTGCTCACCAGCGTGATCGATGGCGCGGCAATCGCAA
>VYDF01000024.1 GCA_009843565.1 Acidimicrobiia bacterium
GTGTTGGCCCAGCAGGCCATCGACGGGGTAGTGGTGGCGCTGGTGGAGGGAGTCGACCGGAATCAGCTGCGCGATCTGGCCATCGCCACCCGAGACCGGCCCGGCGTGGACGCAGCCGTGCTGGGCGCCGCGCCCGAAGGCGGCGGCGCAGCCCTGGTGGCCGCCGTCACCCCCGACAGCGACCTGAACGCCGGCGAGCTGATCGCCGACGCGGCCGCCACCATCGGCGGCGGAGGCGGGCGAGACGCCAAGCTGGCCATCGCCGGCGGCCGAGATCCGTCGCGTCTGGAAGAAGCCCTAGACCAAGTGCGAGCTTCCGCCGGCATCAGCAGCTGATGGGGACGAGGGCGCTGGGCATCGACCTCGGTGAGCGGCGCATCGGCGTGGCCGTGTCCGACGCCGAGGGCCGGGTGGCAACCCCCTTGACCGTGATCGAGCGCACCGGCAGCGCCGAGCGCGACCACCGGCAAATCGCCGAGCTGGTGGCCGAGTACGAGATCGGCGTGGTGGTGGTGGGCCTGCCCCTGTCATTGGACGGCAGCACCGGTCCCGCCGCCAAAGGCGCTGAGCACGAGGCTTATCAGTTGGAGGCCGCGCTGGGCATTCCGGTGCTGACCCACGACGAGCGGTTGACCACCGTTATCGCCGAGCAGGCGCTGGCCGAGTCGGGGCTCAGCGGAAAGGCCCGCCGCAAACGGGTCGACATGGTGGCCGCGTCGGTCATCTTGCAGGGTTGGCTCGACTCCCCATGACCGACGAGGATCCCCAAGATTGGGACTGGCTGCCCCGGAGGACTTCCACCCTCACCCGGGTGGTCATTTTGCTTGGCCTGTTGGGCGTGGTGGTGCTGATCGCCTCGCTGATCGTCAAAGGCTGGATCGACGATCGCCTCGATCCGCCCGGCGACGAGGGCCCGGAGCTGGTGGTGAACATCCCCCAGGGCGCCTCCATCAACGACATCGCCAGAATCCTCGACGACGAGGGGGTGGTGGCCAACTCCACAGTGTTCCGCTACTACCTGCGCTACAAGGACGCCGGCGACTTCCAGGCCGGCACCTACGTCTTGAACGAGAACATGGCGGTGTGGCGGGCCAAAGACGTGCTGTTGGCCGGTCCCGCCTCCGGACCGGTGGAGCAAGACCTGCGGGTGCTGGTGCCCGAAGGCCTCACCCTGGTCCAGATACAAAACCAGCTCTTGTCCCAGGTGCCCACCTTCGACACCGACGAGTTGGCCCGAGCCCTGGCCTTTCCGCCCCTGCGATCCGACTACCAGCCGCCCAACAGCACTCTGGAGGGGATGCTCTTCCCCGACACCTATCTGCTCGACGCGGCCACATCCGAGGACGAGGCCGCCCTTGTGGTGCGCATGGTGAACCAGTTCAACCTGGTGGCCTCTGAGGTGGGTTTGTCCACCGCCCCCGACACGGTGCGGGTGAGCCCCTACGAAGCGGTCATCGTGGCCTCGCTGATCGAAAAGGAGGCCCTCATCGAGGAGGACCGGGCCAAGATCGCCAGGGTGATCTACAACCGGTTGGGCCTGGGGATGCCTCTTCAGATCGACGCCTCGGTGCGCTACGCGGTGAACAAGCCCTCCGATCCGCTGACCCTCTCGGATCTGCGGGTGGACAATCCCTACAACCTGTACAACCGAACCGGCCTGCCCCCCGGACCAATCGCCGCTCCGGGGCGGGCATCGCTCGAGGCCGCCCTGAACCCCGCCGACGGCTTCTGGCAGTTCTACGCCCGCACCGATGATCCGGTGCCCGGCGCCCACACCTTCAGCGTGACCTTCGAGGAGCATCAGGCCGCGGTGGCCGTCTGCCAAGAGAGGGATCTGGGATGTTGATCGCTTACGCCTGTCGAGAATGGAACTCCCCATGTTGATCCCGTTCGGGATGACCCCCGACACCGAGGTGGCCGCCGGGGTGATCGGCTATCCCGTGCGCCATTCCCTGTCGCCGGCCATCTGCCAGGCTGCTTTCGACGAGCTGGGTTTGGACTGGATCTATGCCGCCTTCGAGGTGGCCCCCGGAGAGGCCGCCCAGGCGCTCGATGACATGCGGAGCCGGGGCATGGCCGGGTTGTCGGTGACCATGCCCCACAAGGCCGACGTCGCCGCCGCGGTGGACGAGCTCAGCGACGCGGCCGCCGTCTTGGGGGTGGTGAACTGCGTGGGCCGCGACGGCGACCGCCTCATCGGCCACAACACCGACGGTGCCGGATTCTGCGACGCCCTGCGGGCCAGTGGCGTGGAGCTGGCCGGAGTCGGCTGTGCCGTTCTGGGCGCCGGCGGGGCGGCCCGGGCGGTGGTGGCTGAGCTGGCCCGCCGGGGGGCCGCCGAGGTGGCCGTGATCGCCCGTAGGCCGGAGCCGGCGGCATCGGCCGCGGCGCTGGCCGGGTCGGCCGGAACGGTGGCCAGCCCCGCCGATGTCGGCCAGTACCGCTTGGTGGTGAACGCCACCCCGGTGGGGATGGCCGAGACCGAGGGCGCCGGCAACCTGCCGCTTGATCCCGACCTGCTCCACCCCCAACAGCACGTGGCCGAGCTGGTGTACAACCCGCTCCACACCCCGCTGCTGGCCGAATGCCAGCGCCGGGGCGTGCCCGCCTCCACCGGGGTGGGCATGCTGGTGCATCAAGCCGCCCACGCCGTTCGGATCTGGACTGGGGCCGAGCCACCGGTGGACGCCATGACCGAGGCCGCCACCGCGGCGCTGAACAGGAGATGAGCACGGCGGCCATGGCCACCACCGGAATAGCCGGATGAGCAAGGCGGCCATGGTCGTGGCCGGGTTGGCGGTGGGAACCGTGGCCGGGCGCTACCTGCTGCGGCTGGTGTGGACCTTCGGCGTGCGCGACAGCCGCTCGCTGCGGGTGCTGGTGCCGTCGTTCACCGCAATCGCCCTGGCCGTCGCAGGCGGCTTCTTGGGTACCACCTGGGATGTGCTCCCGGTGTGGGTGCTGTTTGTGGCCTTAACCGGGGTCACCACCGTGGATTTGTTCCTCTACCGCATCCCCAACGGCATCGTGTTTCCCGCCATGGCGGTGCTGCTGATGCTGATGACCCTCATCTCGCTGTTGCGGGACCGACCGGGAACCATCGGCCAAGCAATGGCGGCCGCGGGCTTCTACGCCGCCGTCATGTCGTTGCTGTATGTGATATCGGGCGGCAGCCTCGGGCTGGGCGACGTGAAGCTGGCCCTGCCGGTGGGCCTGGTGCTGGGCTGGGCGGCATCGGGCTACGGCCAGTCGATGTTGGCGGTGTTCTTGGCCTTTGTGCTGGCCGCATTCCTCGGGGCCACCATGGGCCTCACCGTGTGGGGCATGCGTAAGTGGGGCTACGAGG
>VYDF01000270.1 GCA_009843565.1 Acidimicrobiia bacterium
CCCTATCCCAAGATGCTCACCTGGGTGAGCACCACCGCCTGGGACTTCGACGGCGACACCGGCTGGGGCGAGGACCAAGACTGCTGGCGCCCCGACCAGTGGTCCGCCTACCGCCGCAGCCTCCGCTGAGGTCGAGCGTCAGCCCAGTTGGTATTCACTTTCTTTAAACGTATACTTATATACGGTTTATGAAAGTGAATGCGCCCACGCTCGCGCCCATCCTTCGCTCAGACGCCCAAGGCCGAATCCTGGCGCGAGTGCTCATCGACCCCGAAAAGAGCCACAGCTTGTCCGACCTGGTTGACTCGACAGACACCAGCATGCCCACGGTGTTGCGGGAGGTCCTTCGGGCCGAGGAAGCCGGAATTCTCATCACCGAGAAGATCGGCCCCATCCGACAAGTGTGCGCCAGGGTCGATCATCCTCTCTACGACGCGGTACGCCGGATCATTCTCGCCACCTATGGCCCGCCGACGGTGGTTGCCGAAGAATTCGCCAACCTGGAAGGGGCCGAGGCGGTGCTGTTGATCGGTTCTTGGGCCGCTCGATACCTAGGCGAAGCAGGTCGATCTCCGAACGACATCGACGTGCTCGTCATCGGCGACGCCGACCGCGATCTCGCAGACGGTGCCGCCGCGCGAGCCGAGGAACGGATCGGTATGCCGGTTCAAGCGACCGTCCGTGCGCTATCGCAGTGGAAAACAGAGCGTGGGAGCTTCATCCAGGAAGTGAAGTCTCGGCCGCTGGTAGTCATCCTCGTGAACGATGAACAGGAGTTCGGCCAAGAGCTCCGAGAGCTCGAAGCCAGAGGCAGCAGGTCCCCATGAGCTGGGCGCGAGGACGCGCTGAGGTCGAGCGATTGCTCTCAGCCGGCGAGCTCGAACAGGTGGTCCCCTCGGCTGGCGTAGCCAGCCGGTTGTTGGCCGACGCCACCGCCCATACCAGGCTTGCCTCGATGGGCGCCGCAGACGACCCGGCAGGTGCGCTCCAGCTCTCTTACGACGCCTCCCGAAAGGCCGCTGCCGCACTGCTGGCAGTTCAAGGGCTGCGCGCCACCACTCGAGGGGGTCACATCGCGGTCATTGACGCGGTGCGAGCCCAATTCAACGATCGAGGCGGGATGGAGGTTTTCGGTCGTCTGAATGCTCTGCGTCGACGTCGCCACCGCGCCGAGTACCCAGACGAAGACTCCCCCGAAGTTGACGAGGACGATGCCCGACATGCCCTCAACACTGCAAGAGCCGTGATCGATGCGGCAGAGCGACTCATCGACAGTGGCCGCCTGGATGTCTTCCAATAGTTCGAGCGCCCGGGCCATACAGAGCTAGCCCTAGTTGGCCAGTAGGGTCTGCGCCATGTTCACCTGCCGATTCGAGCTGCGAGCCCCCCCGTTCGCCGATGTCACCCACGCCCAGCTGCACCGCGAGTACCTGGACATGGTGTCGTGGTGCGACGACAACGGCATTGCCACGGTCATCGTGTCGGAGCACCACGGCGCCGACGACGGTTTCATGTGCTCCCCGCTGGTGCTGGCCAGCGCGGCTCTGGCCCGCACCGACAATGTGATGGTGGCCATCTCGGCGCTATTGCTGCCGTTCCACGACCCCATCCGCATCGCCGAGGACATCGCCACCATCGACCTGATGGCGCCGGGCCGCCTGTCGGTGACCATGGGGGTGGGCTACCGGGAGTTCGAATTCGACATGTTCGACAAAGACCGCACCCGCCGGGGCCGAGACACCGAGGAGGCCATCGAGCTGATCCTGCGGTGCTGGAGCGGCGAGCCGTTCGAGCACGAAGGCCGCACCATCTGGGTCACCCCCAAGCCGGTGACCGAGCCCCATCCGGTGCTGATGGTGGGCGGGTCGGTAAAGGTGTCGGCCCTGAGGGCCGCCCGACTGGGCCTGCCCTTCTCCCCCTCCACCCCCGACCAGTCGCTGGCCGACCTCTACTACGCAGAGGCCGCCCGGCTGGGCTACGAGACGCCGTTTGCCATCGTGCCCGACGGACCGTCGATGGTCATGGTCACCGAGGACCCGGAGCGCACCTGGGCGGCCATTGAGCGCCACGCCCTGTACGACGCTGGGCTGTACAACAGCTGGCAGTACGACGACCACCACAACCTCACCGCGGTGGACGCCGACGACGTGGCCGGTCTGGCGGCCAGCGGCCAGTGGGACGTGCTTACCCCCGAGGAGTGCGCGCAACTGGTGCGGGACAAGGGCAGCGCCATGCTGCACCCGTTGGTGGGCGGCATCGATCCCGCCATCGGCTGGGAGAGCCTGGAGCTGACCAAGAACCGGGTCATGCCGCTGCTGGCTGCCGATGGCTAAGAGCGGTGGCGTCGAGGACAGAGGGCAAGACTGATGGCTGAGAGCGGCGAGCGCCTGTTGAGCTCCGGGGAGCTGGCCAAGCTCAGCCAGCCGCCCCGGGCCGATCTGGTGGACGCACTGGCGGAGAGCCCCGAAGTCGCCGTCGAGGCGTTCCGGCGCATCGACCGGGCCTACCGCAACTTCATCGACGGGTTCGGCTCGTGGATCGCCCATACCCAGCGCTTCGCAGCCGAGCGCTACGGGGCTGACGGCCTGGCCATGATTGGCTCGGCCGACGACGCCTACCGCTCCGCGCTGCTGCACGGGCTGACCGACGAGGACGTGTCCGGCCGCCACCAGCCCGACCGGGCCGACCGTATCGCCGGGCTCATCGAAGCTGGCGACCACGCGACCGCTCTGGCCGCTTTCGACGCCTTGGAGGCCAGCTACCGGCGCATCCACGACGTGGAGCGCGACCGGGTGGCGTCGGTGCTGTCGCAGGTGTACCGGGCCTGGGGACCCGATGTGCTGGAGGAGAGCATCCGCTTCGCCGGTGAGCAGACGCTTTTGGGATGGATGCCCCACGATGTGGCCCGGCCGGCCGAGGTGCGGGTGCGCCAGTGGGCCGGCATGCAGAAGGGCAACTTCGCCGACATCACCGTGGAGGAGACCGACGACGCCTTCGTCATCACCCTGCACCCGTGCGGCACCTGCGGCCGCCAGGTGTCCGACGGCTGCTACGGCGAGACGCTGGACCTGGCGGTGGTGGCCGAGGACCATCCCCTCACGTTTGGCAACGGCCCCGCGCCCATATACCGAACCCACGTGTCGGTGATGCACTTCGTAGTGCCCATGGAGCGGACCGGAGTGCCGTGGCCGGTGATCCAGTGTCCCAAGGGGATGGACGCGGAGCCGTGTCGGATCACGCTGTACAAAGACCCGGCGGCCACTCCGCCAGAGGCTTACGCCTTCGCTGCTGGGAGCGGATGACCGGGCTCGAACCGGCGACCTACACCTTGGCAAGGTG
>VYDF01000081.1 GCA_009843565.1 Acidimicrobiia bacterium
CACGTTGAGCGCATCGACCGGGTGATGTACGACTTCCCCGAGCTCACCTTTGTCACCCGCCACGGTTGCGAGCCATGGGAGGACCTGGCGGTGAAGCTCATGCTGAAGTGGCCCGGCTTGCACTACTCCACCTCGGCATTCGCCCCCAAGCACTACCCCGAAGCCATCATCCGCTACGCCAACACCCGCGGCGCCGAGAAGGTGATCTACGCCGGCTACTTCCCCATGGGCCTGTCGCTGGAGCGGATCATGACCGATATGAAAGACGTGCCCTTCCGAGACAAAGTCTGGCCCGGTTTCCTGCGGGAGAACGCCCGCCGGGTGTTGAAGCTGGACTGAGAACGCAACCGAATAGAGGAGACCAAACATGAGCGATCAGCGAGTAGAGCAAGACTGGGAGACCCCGTCGCTGGAAGAAATCCCGGTCATCACCAAGATGCACGTGGAGGCCATGGAGTCCAGCGACGACTCCGCCGTCTGGGGCGTCGCGGGCATGCACCACGTGCTGATCCGCACCATCGGCCGGCGCTCGGGCAACGAGCACAAGGTGGCTCTGCCCTACTGGCGCGACCCCGATGGGCATCGCATCGTGGTGGCGTCTTATGCCGGAGCCAAGGCCCATCCATCCTGGTATTTCAACCTGGCCGACAAGGAAGCCAACCCCGAACTGCTGGTCACCGACGAAGGGCGGCACTTCTGGGCGGTGGCCGACATCTGCGAGGGCGACGACTACCAGGCCACCTGGGAAGGCCTGGTGGCCGACCGGGCCTGGTATGCCGACTACCAGGCCAAGGCGCCCCACCGTCAGATCCCCCTGGTGCGGCTGGTCGAGCAACGCCCGGCTGACAACACCTAGGGTTCACCGCCATGGCGAATCAACCCCCTCGCACCCTGCCGCCCGCAGGGGCCATCCAAGACGAGCGCGAGATCGAAGCTGTCCTCGAAGTGCTGCGCTCGGGAGATCTGTTCATCGGCGAGAACGTGGCCCGTTTCGAAGACGAGGTCTCCACGGTGCTGGGCAAAGAACTCGGGGTCATGGTCAACTCCGGCTCCTCAGCGCTGCTGCTGGGCATTGGACTGCTCGACCTGGAGCCGGGCGACGAGATCATCACCTCGGTGCTCACCTTCTCCACCGATGTGTCCTCGATCATCCAGTTGGGCCTGGTACCGGTTTTCGTCGACGTGGAGCCCGACACCTTCCAGATCGACGTCAATCGCATTCCCGAGATGATCGGCCCCCGGACCAAGGCCATCATGACGCCCAACCTGATGGGCAACTGCCCCGATTGGGACGTGATCCGGGCCATCGCCGATGAGCACGGGCTGAAGGTAATCGAGGACTCCTGCGACGTGTTGGACACCAAGCTGCGGGGCACCCCGATCGGCGCCCGCAGCGACATCAGCCTCACCAGCTTCGCCATCTCCCACTCCCTCACTTGCGCGGGCAACGGGGGCATGGTGGCGATGGACGATCCCGAGATGCACGACAAGTGCCTTACCCGGCGCCGCTGGGGACGGCGCTCCGAGTCGTATCTGTACGGCTCCCGTCAGGGACAGGAAACCCGCTGGGGCCCGCTGGACGACGGCACCATGTACGACCAGATCTTCATCTTCGACGACCTGGGCTACAACTTCGAGCCCTCCGAACTCGGCGCGGCCTACGGGTTGGTGCAGCTCAGCAAGCTCCAGGAGTTCAACGCCCGCCGCCGCCACGCCTTCGATCGCTACAACGACCTGCTGGTCAACCACACCGACAAGGTGATTTTGCCCCGCACCACGCCCGAGCTAGAGACCACCTGGATGCGCTACGGATTCATCCTTCGTCCCGAGTCAGGCTACGACCGCACCGACGTGCAGAACTTCCTCGAAGACCGAAATGTGCAATCCCGCATGGTCTGGACCGGAAATATCCTCCGCCAACCCGGCTTCTCGGGCATTGATCACCGGGCACCGGCCGACGGATTCCCCAACGCCGACTTGGTGATGAGCCATGCGCTGTGCATCCCCACCCACCACGGTCTGGGATCAGACGACGTTGGGTACGTGGTCGATACCCTCTCTGAGCTGTTCGGCGGCTAGCAGCCCCGCTGTTTGGGAGGCGGTGGGGCGAAGGTCTCAGCCGCCCACAAGCTTGGCCATGTCGAAATAGTCCGACCAGCGGGCGATTCGCCCGTCGCGAATCTCGAATACGCCGCACACCGGCAAAGCGAGCTGTCCGTCGGCGGTGTTGATGTAGTCGGTTCGCTCGTTCAGAACCACGTTGCCATTGGCCGCCTGATGGTGGGTCTCAAAAACGATGCCTCCAGAGCTGGGGAAGAATCCCTCCAAGAACGCCCGAATCGCCTCGGCTCCCTCCAAGGGATCCATCGGGACGTTGTGGTAGACCGCGTCGTCGGTGAAGTAGGCCATTAGCTCGTCGGCGTCGCCGTTGGCCCACGCCGCGCAGAACGCACTCACCAGCTCATCGGGTTCGGTGGGAAGATCAGCCATTGCATTCTCCAGTGATCGGGGAAGCCCAGCATGGCCCGCCCCGCGCCCGCTCTGCCAAATGCGAAGGGGCTCTAGCGCACGGCTTTGCAATGTGCTATGTTACAAAACAGTCCAGCTAGCCTGTTTTTGGCAATTGAACTTAGGGGGATCCCATGCGGACAGAGAAGACCAAATCGACCCGAAGCTGGAGAGTCATCGCCTTGCTCTTGGCTGTATTGGCGCTAGTCGCCGTTAGCTGCGGCAATGACGATGACGACTCCCGCGGCTCGCAGACCACGATCACGCTTGCAGTCAACCCCTGGAACGGTTCTGCGGCCAATGTCGCCGTAGCCGCCCAGCTGCTGGAAGACGAGCTGGGCTACACCGTCGAGTTGGTTGACATCGACGAGAATGCCCAGTGGGCCGCGATCAATACTGGCGACATCGACGCATCGCTGGAAGTTTGGCCCTCGGGCCATGCCGACAATGTGGCCGACTACATCGACAGCGCTGACGGCAACGTGGATAACGCCGGTTTGATCGGACCCGTCGGCGAGATCGGCTGGTTCATGCCCTCCTACATGGTGGATCGCGAGCCGGCCCTGGCCACTTGGGAAGGCTTCGCTGATCCTGCCCTGGCCGGATTGTTCGCCACCGCCGAAACCGGCGACAAGGGACAATTCCTCAGCGGCGATCCCAGCTGGACGATCTATGACGAGCAGATCATCGCCAACCTGGGCCTGCCGTTGGAGATCGTCTACGTGGGCTCCGAGGCCGGCATCCTGGCCTCTTTGGACGCCGCCTACAGCCGTGAAGACCCGGTGCTGTTCTACTTCTGGACACCGCACTCGGCATTCGGCTCCTACG
>VYDF01000059.1 GCA_009843565.1 Acidimicrobiia bacterium
TGACAACGGTCTTGGGCACATCGGAAATGTCGCCGAAATCCTGTACCTGTCCGTCTCCCGAAACCAGATCCTTATCCGCCGCCACCACAACCGAACCCACTGCCCCCAGCAGCGTCACCGCAACCAGGCACACCACCACCACAGCCCACCCGACCCGCGAACCGCAGCTCCGCCACCCCACAAAGACGCCCACTCAGCTAATGATAGTAAGCACTACAATCTCTCGCCTAGGAGCGCCCCGAAGGATTTGAGGTTCCACGCGCAGGTTCATCAGTTTCTGATGTCTCGCGACATCAAAATGGCGGAGGGGGTGGGATTCGAACCCACGGTGACTTGCGCCACACACGCTTTCCAAGCGTGCCGATTCGGCCGCTCTCGCACCCCTCCGGGAGCACCGAAATTTACCGCAACCCAGCGGGCGGACCTGAACCGGTTGCCGCTATCCTGTTGCCATCTGGGCCGTGTGCCCGGTTTGGAATGTGATGGTCGGGTCCTGTGCAACGCCAGCCCGTGAACCGAGTCAGGGCCGGGAGGCAGCAGCTCTCAGCGGAACCTGGGGTGTGCCGCAGACCGCCTGGCCATCACTTTCGAGACCGGGATAGCACGGCCAGCTTGAACCTTGCGCGAAGCCCGTCGGTTGCAATGGATCCATCGAGACCGGGATAGCACGGCCAGGCTCAGCCTTGTTGTCGCTCAGCCTGAGTAAAGTCGGCGCAATGGCCCTCCAGGCACTGTATCGACGCTACCGACCGGGTTGCTTCGCCGAATTGCGCGGGCAAGAACCCGTCGTCCGAGCCCTCCAGAACGCGGTCCAGCAGGGTCGGGTCGGACATGCCTACCTGTTCAGCGGCCCCAGGGGCACCGGCAAGACCAGCACGGCTCGCATCCTGGCCAAAGCCCTCAACTGCACCGAACTGGGCAGCGATGGCGAGCCCTGCGGTCAGTGTCAGTCGTGCCTCGATATCGCCAACAACACCTCTTACGATCTCATCGAGCTAGACGCTGCCTCCAACAACAAAGTGGACGATGTCCGCGACCTCATCTCCCGGGTGGCCATGGGCTCGCCGGGCAAGGCCAAGGTGTACGTGCTGGACGAAGTTCACATGCTCACCCCCGGCGCCGAGAACGCCCTGTTGAAGACGCTCGAGGAACCCCCCGACCACGTGGTGTTTGTGCTGTGTACCACCGAGCCCCACAAGGTGGTGCCCACCATCCGCAGCCGCACCCAGCACTTGGAGTTCAACCTCATCGACGGCGATGTGCTAGCCGACCATGCCCGGTGGGTGGTTCGGCAGGCCGAACTAGAAGTGGATGACGACGCCATCGACCACGCTGTGCACCGGGGGGCCGGGTCGGCTCGGGACACCTTGTCGGCTCTCGATCAGATTGTGGCGGCCGGCGGGGTGGCCGACAGGCTGGAAGCGGTTGACGCCATTGTCGAGGCTTTGGGTAGCCAGGATTACGGCCCCGCATTCGTAGCCATACACGAGACGCTGCGCTCAGGACGGGAGCCGAGAATCATCGGCGAAGCCCTTATTGATCGCCTGCGCAACGCTTTTCTGTGCGCGATGGGCACCGATCTGAGCCACCTCACCGATGCCCAACAGGCAGACGCCCAGGCCACCGCCGATCAGATCTCACCGGCCGGGCTCACCCGAGCCCTCGAAGTCCTGGGAACAGCTCTGGTGGACATGCGTCAAGCGCCCGACCCTAGGGTGGACTTGGAAGTGGCCCTGGCCCGACTCACCCGCCGCGATTTGGACACTGACGTCAGCGCGCTGCTCGAGCGCATCGAGCGCCTGGAGCGCCACGGCCCGTCGGCACCTGCTCGGCCACCCGACAGCGCCAACCCGGCTGAGGCCTCCTCGACCTCTCGACAAACCGGAGGCCCTACCAGCGGGCACGAGCGGGCCCGAGCCGCCGTCGCGCAAATCCAAGCCAAGCAGACTGAAACCGATCGGCGTTCGGCCTCATCATCCGACGACCGAGATTCGGTATCCGAGGCATCCCCGGTCTCCGATCGAACGCCGCGGCCCAC
This sequence comes from Acidimicrobiia bacterium, assembly GCA_009843565.1. Classification (GTDB taxonomy): domain Bacteria; phylum Actinomycetota; class Acidimicrobiia; order Acidimicrobiales; family Bin134; genus Poriferisocius. The sequence goes on from VYDF01000059.1 coordinate 2,039, forward strand.
GCTAGGAGCAGTGCGAGCAGGAACGGCGCCCGCAGCCCCATCAAGCAGTTCTGAACCCACCACAGCCATTTCGCCCACGGCTGACCCCGGTGTGTCAGACAGACCGCCGCCCAGCCGTGAGGAGATGGTCCTCGCTTGGGGTGACGTCATTTTGGGAAGTCTCCCGAACAAGGTCCGAGTCCGATTCCAGGCTGGTCGGTTCATCGCCAACGATTCCGGCAGCGTGGTGTTCGCCCTTCCCGATCAGATCCAGTTGAACCGCTGCGAGGAAGCCCGCGAGGCCGTGGACAGCGCCCTTGGCGAGCACTTCGGCTGGGCCGTGCCCATGCGCCTGACCATCGACGACAACAGCACTGCCTCACCCCCTGATCTACAACCGACACCCGCTTTCTCGTCTTCAGCAGACGCTGATGAGTATGAGGCTGTCGACCCTGACGAGCTCATGGACGAAGAGGCCGTTACCCAGGAGGCCATTTCCAACCTCATGGCCGCCTTCCCCGATTCCGAGCTGGTCACCTTCGATCCTCCCGCTGCCACCGGCCAACAGGGCTCCAGCCCCTAGGGATAGCCGAGCCCAGCGTGAGCAGCGTCTACTCCGCTCCAGTCCAGGTACTCATCGACGAGCTGGGACGCCTGCCGGGCATTGGTCCCAAGTCGGCCCAGCGCATTGCCTTCCATCTCCTGAAGCTGTCGGCACAGGATGCCCTGCGGCTGGCCGACGCCATCAAGGAAGCGAAAGCCCGAATCCAGTTCTGCCAGCGGTGCTTCAACATAAGCGAGCACTCCGAATGCGAGCTGTGCGCCGATCCCCGGCGCGACCCGGCCTCCCTGTGTGTGGTGGAGGAACCCCGCGACATCGTGGCTTTGGAGAAGACTCGGGAGTTCCGGGGCCGCTACCACGTGCTCGGCGGCGCCATCAACCCCATCGAAGGCATCGGCCCCGACCAGCTCCGAGTGAAAGAGCTGCTGGCCCGCATCGACGACGAGAACGTCACCGAGGTCATCTGCTGTACGAACCCCAATATCGAGGGAGAGGCCACCGCCATGTACCTAGCCCGGCTCATCGAGCCGCTGGGTGTGGCCGTTACTCGCATTGCCAGTGGCCTTCCGGTGGGAGGCGATCTGGAATATGCCGACGAGCTCACCCTCAGCCGGGCGCTGGAGGGACGCCAGCGCATCACCACCAGCTGAAGCGGGCAATCCTCACAAACAAGACGCCGCCTCAGCGAGTCGGGCGGGGGGCAATGGAACCGACACGCTTGAGGCGGCGCTTGTTTGTTTCATTTATA
>VYDF01000085.1 GCA_009843565.1 Acidimicrobiia bacterium
GGCATGGTACGCCGGACGGGTGGAGTCGCGGTGGGGCGGGCGGACGGTGATGGTCACCGGGGCGCTCATCATGTCGGCGGCGATGGCTGGAACCGGGGCGGCCATCCTGGCCGGTTGGCTGGCCGCGGTGATCGTGCTGCTGTTTGTGGCCGGGATAGGCCAGGGGACCATTCGACCGGCGGCAGTAGCGGGAATGGCCAACTCGGTGGACGACGCCGATCTCGGAGTGGCCTCGGGCGCCTTGCAGATGATCGGTCACATCGGTGCGGCTGCGGGCATCACCATCATGATCACCGCACTGGGGTCGAGCGATTCGGCAGAGCGGTACTTCGTGATATTCGTGCTGGCATCCGCCATCGGCTTGTTGTCGGCCTTTTCGGCCCGCTGGTCGCCCGGAATGGGAGTGTCTAGGTCAGCGGGGGCAGGTCGCCGAAGTCGATGGTGAAGGGCATGTTTGGTTCAGGTTCATCGTCTTCCTGCTGGATCTCCACCCGGACCTTCTCCGGTTCCAAGATCTCACCCAGAGCCACCATGGCTGCGCCGATGGCCGAACCGCCCGCCGAGCCGGTGACCTTCTGCATCATCCCTTCCGGCGGCACGTAGTCCCGCGGATCAGACCACTGGAACTCGAGATCCTCGGCTTCAGCGCCCCCATGCCCGAGCCCCGCCTCAAATTCCTCGGTTTCCTCCGGCTCGGGCATCTGTCCAGTTTACCGTTTTAGGCGGTGGCCGCCTCGGGGAGGGCGCCACTGAGAATCTCGTAGGCCACCCGCTCTGCCTTGAAGCGGGCCCGCCCGCCGGTGAGCGACCGCAGCTCGATGGCGTAGCGCACCAGCTCGGCCTCGGGGACGATGGCGTGGATGACTTGCTCGCCCCAAGGGCCGGCGTCGGTGCCTTGCACCTGGCCCCGGCGGGACGAGAGATCGCCCATCACGTCGCCCTGGTACTCGGGGGCTACGGTGATCTCCACCTGGGCCATTGGCTCCAGCACCACCGGGTTGGCCTGGGAGAAGGCGGCGTTGAAGGCCAGTTTGCCGGCCATGTTGAAGCTGAACTCCGAGGAGTCCACCGAGTGGTGCTTGCCGTCGTACACCGTGGCTTTGACGTCCACGATGGGAAAGCCCAGATCGCCGCCGTCGGCCATGGCGTCGCGGACGCCAGCCTCTACCGCGGGGATGTATGACCGGGGGATGGCGCCGCCGCTGATGGCGTCCACGAACTCGAATCCGCTGCCCCTGGGCAGCGGCTCGATGCGCACATAGGCCACCCCGAACTGCCCGTGTCCGCCGGACTGCTTCTTGTGCTTGCCCTCGGCGTCTCCGTTGCCTGTCACGGTTTGGCGATAGGGAACCCGCAGGTCCTCGGTCTCCACCTCTATACCCATCCGGTCGAGGCGGGCCATCGCCAGCCGGAGATGGGCTTCGCCCAAGCCCCATAGCAGGGTCTGGCGGGTTTCCTCGCTGCGCTCCAGGATCAGCGACGGGTCTTCGTCGGTGAGCCGTCGCAACCCGGTGCCCAGCTTGTCCTCGGCCGCCCGGGTCTTGGGAAGCAGCCCGTAGGCCAGTACCGGCTCGGGCCAGGGCTCGAGCTGGACGACGGCTCGGCCGGCGTTGGTGAGGGTGTCGCCGGTACGGGTCTGCTGGAGCTTTGTGACCCCGCCGATGTCGCCTGCCGAGATGCCGTCGATGTCCTCCTGCTTGCCACCCACCAGGTTGACCAGGCCTCGCAGCCTTTCGCTGTCGCCGGTGGTGGAGTTGGTGAGGTTGTCGTCGCGGCGGATTGTTCCCGACAGCACTCGGAACAGCGAGATCTGGCCCACGTAGTCGTCGCTGATGGTCTTGAACACGCAGGCCAGCTGGTCGCCGTCGGGGTCGCAGGCCGGCTCGGAGTCGATGTCGCTCATCGTGACAGTCATGGCCCGGGTGGTGGGGGGAGGGCCGATTTCCACCAGGAAGTTGGCCAGGCGGTCCACCGCGATGGGACCGGTGGCCGAACCGCATACCACGGGGAACACCGAGCCGTCGGCAACGCCCCGTCCGAGCACCACCTCGAGCTCGGCCGGACTGGGGATGTTGCCCTCGAAGTACTGCTCCAGCATCTCGTCGTCGGCCACCACGATGTTCTCCACGAGTTGCTCGTGGGTCTCAGCCTCCTGGTCTTCCATCTCCGCGGGGATATCAGTCTCCTCCGCTGAGCCGCTGTCGTAGATGTAGGCCTTGTCGGTGAGCAGATCGGCAATCCCGTGGAAGCTGGGGCCAGAGCCGATGGGAAGCTCTAGCGGGGCGACACCGGTGCCGAAGGCGTCTTGCAGTTCGGAGAGCACGTTGTCGAAGCTGGCGTGCTCCCGGTCGAGCTTGTTTACGAACACGATTCGGGGCAGGCCGGCGTCGGCCGCCTGGTGCCAAATGGCGGTGGTGCGGTGGTCCACCCCGCTGGAGGCGTCGATCACGAACACCAGGAGGTCGGCCACCTGGAGGGCGGCGTGCAGCTCACCGGCGTAGTCGGGGGCTCCGGGCACGTCGAGCAGGTTGATCTTGTGGCCGTGCCACTCGAAGCTGGCCAGAGCCAGCGACTGGCTGTGGGTGGCGTTCCTCTCCTCGGGGCTGAAGTCGCACACCGTGGTGCCGTCTTCCACCCGGCCCGGACGTTCGATGACTCCGGCCCGGTACAGCAGCGCCTCGGCCAGCGTGGTCTTCCCCGATCCCTGCGACCCCACCAGCGCGACGTTGCGGATCTTCTCCGGTGCGACAGCCATCAATATCCCCCTAATGGATTCCGGGTTGGTTCAGCAGTAGGCCGCTGAGCCTACTGCCCCCGCAAGTGCCAGGCCCCATGGGGAACCCCAGAAGTGGTCGGTCAATCGCTGGCGGTTGCCAGTAGCTCACGCATCCGCTGGGGAGGGAGGTATTGCTCGCAGATGTCGACGCCCAGGTGGCGCACGGCGTCGGCCACCGCGTTGGTCACTGCTGCGGGAGCGCCGATGAGGCCGCCTTCCCCCACCCCCCGCCAGTCGGCGTCGTGCAGGGGTTCGACTTCGAGGTGCTCAATCTCGATGACCGGCATCTCCGCGGCTGAAGGCACCAGATAGTCGGCCAGCGAGGAGGTGAGCAGGTTGCCGTCTTGGTCGTAGAAGTGGCGCTCGAGCAGCACGGCGGCGATGCCCTGGGCCACCCCGCCCTGGATCTGCCCGTCCACGATGGCGGGATGAATCATCTCTCCGCAGTCCTCCACCACCAGATATCGGGGAATGGTGATCTCGCCGGTATCGGGGTCTATCTCCACCCAGCAGCAGTGGGTGGCCGATGCCCAACCCCCTGGGGGGATG
>VYDF01000001.1 GCA_009843565.1 Acidimicrobiia bacterium
GCCGTCAACGCGCCAAGCCCGAGTAGTCACCAGGGACGTCGAGCACTACGGGCAAGAGGTGGCGGAGGGCTCAAGGGTGATCGTGCTCAACGCGTCGGCCAACCGGGACGAACGTGTCTTCAGCGACCCCGATCCCGATGTGTATGCGGTGGATCGCAAGATCGACCAGACGTTGGCATTCGGGCACGGCATTCACTTCTGCATTGGTGCCGCGCTGACCCGGCTCGAGGGCCGTATCGCGCTGGAGGAGACGCTCAAGCGTTTCCCAACATGGGGCGTCGATCTGGACGGCGCCGAGCTGAAGCACACCAGCACCGTGCGGGGGTGGGATCGCCTGCCCATCGTGTTCTAGGCGGAATCCGGCCCCAAGAGCAGGCGGCGGCAAAGCACCCACTGATACGGAGCCAGTGTGTGGGGAGGCGCCACTTGACTGGAAACGCCAGGCCATTTACTTTGGTGTAGGTAAGGGGGAGCATGCCTGCGCAAGTCACACAAAGCGACATCGTTGAGCGTGCACCTACGCCCGCTAACGATGTCGTCCTGGGTGTGCGGGGCGTGTCCAAGACATTTTCTGGTCAAACAGTTCTCAGCGACGTGTCGATGGACCTGCGGGCTCGAGAGGTTCATGCCCTTGTGGGTCACAATGGCTCGGGAAAGTCGACGCTGGTCAAGATCCTGACCGGATTTCATTTGCCCGACGATGGCGGCGAGGCGCATTTCGGTGGGCAAGAGGTAGACCTCTATCACCACGGTGGCGATTGGCGTCGACACGTTCGAGCCATACATCAAGACCTGGCCCTGGTGGGATCCATGTCAATTGCCGACAACCTCGCACTGGCGAGAGGCTTTGCCACCCGATTTGGGGGGCGAATCGACGATCGCAAAGACGCACGCCTAGCCCAGGCAATCCTTGCCGATTTGGGAATGACCGGAGATATGCGCCGGCCGGTTGGCAGTCTCTCGTTGCGAGAACAGGCCTTGGTCGCCATCGCTCGCGCTATCGACGGGCTCGAGTCTGATCAGGAGGCAGTTCTCGTACTAGACGAGGCGACCGCGACCTTGCCGGATCGCGAAGTGCAACTTCTCTTCGATGCGATCCGCAAGGCGGCGGAGCGAGGCTGCGCGGTGCTCTACGTCTCCCACATACTCTCCGAGATCTTTGAAGTCGCCGATCGGGTGACAGTACTTCGCGATGGCTGGAAAATCGGCGAGTGGACGACAGACGAATTGTCCATAGACCGGCTAGCAGAGCTGATTGTGGGAAGAAAGGTCGAGACCCTTTCCTTCGAGGAGAGCCATCTGAACGAACAGGACGTCAGGCTCAACGTTCTGAATCTGGAATCGGCCCGTCTGAAGGGGGTCTCGTTCAAATTGCATCGAGGAGAGGTTCTCGGGATTGCCGGTCTCGACGGATCCGGCCGGGAGGATGTCACGCGGATTCTCTTCGGCCTTGATGATGAAGCCCAGGCTGACGTGCGCATCGAGGGCGAATCGGTTGCGATCCCGAGCCCACAGGCGGCCATGGATCTTGGAATCGGACTTGTTCCCGCCGACAGGCTGGCCGAGGGGCTCTTCCTTACGATGTCGACCAAGGAGAACATCACCCTTCCCCAGCTTCAGAGTTTGACCGTCGGCGGCTGGATCTCGACCCGCCGTGAGAGGTCCGAAGCAAGGAAGTGGATCGATCGCCTTGGTGTACTGCCCACCGACCCCAACAAGGCCACACGCTATCTGTCGGGTGGAAATGCCCAGAAAGTGGTCCTTTCCAAATGGTTGCGTCGGGATCCGGCCATACTGCTCCTCGAGCAACCGACCGCCGGCGTCGATGTCGGCGCTAGGGGCGCAATCTGGAACCTCATTCGGTCGGAGGCCTCAGTCGGGACTTCAATCGTGGTGACTTCGCCCGATTGGGATGAGCTCCCGGCGACGTGCGACCGGGTCTTGGTGTTGGCGGGCGGTCGCATTTCCGCGGAGCTGACCGGTGCCGACCTCAATGAGGACTCCATCGCCCACTACGCCCTGCTGGGCGATGGCACCAATGGGACAGGGGAAGAACACGATGACAAATCCTGAAGCCCCTGACTCAGAGGTTGGCGTGAGCGAAGCAGGCGATGTCGATACTGGCCAGACGCGCGGCAGCCTGTTCCTGAGTGACGGCTGGTGGAGGCATCTGCGTCAGATGTCTCCGCTCAACGTGTCGGCGCTGTACCTTGCTGCGGCTCTGTTCGCCTACTTCGCGATCCGCATCCCCGACACCTTCTTGCGCCAATCGACGTGGACGACGATGGCCTCGCAGCAATCGGTCACAATCATCGTCGCGCTGGGTGTGCTCATCCCGGTGTTGGCCGGCGTGTTCGACATCTCTGTTGCGTTCACTCTCGGGCTGAGCTCAACCATTCTCGCCAAACTCATGGCTGAACACGGGTTCACCTGGTGGGAGGGCGCCTTAGTCGTCATCGGCATATCGATCGCGGTGGGCCTGGTAAACGCACTTCTCATCGCCTACTTCCGACTCAGTTCACTGATCGCCACGCTCGGTTCGGGCAGCATCATCGGAGCTATCGACCTCCGGATCTCTGGGGGCCGAACACTCGGTATCCGCGACGTGTCATTCACCGATCTCGCCTCGAATAAATTGTTCGGCTTGACGTGGCCGGTGTGGTTCGCCCTTGTGCTCACCGCGCTGGTCTGGTTCGTAACCGAACGGATGCCGGTAGGTCGGCGGATGTACGCCATCGGGGGGAGTGTTCGGTCGGCGAGGCTGATCGGAATACCAGTTTCCCAATACGTCGTCGGGAGCTTGGTCATCTCAAGCATCTTCGGCGCGGTTGCGGGTGTGGTGATTAGCGCCCGAATCGGGGCCGCTTCACCGGGCATCAGTGCGTCCTTCCTGCTCTCGGGTTTCGCCGCGGTGTTCTTGGGCGCGACGCAGCTCAAGGGCGGGAAGTTCAACGCGTGGGGTACCACGCTCGCCATCTTTGCGCTCGCGGTGGGCACCAAGGGCTTTGAGCTGCAAGGCGTCAAGATCTGGATTCATGACTTCTTCTACGGCACGGCGTTGGTCGTAGCCATGGCCATCTCAAACTGGCCAAAGAGGTCGATGCTCGAACCAACAGGTAGCGGGTAGGTGGGTCGCCGTGGTTCGTATCCCTGTTCATAATCAATACATCCCAATCCCGTGAGGGGGAACAATGCACACTGAAAAAACATGTCGACTTTGGGTCGTGTTGCTTGCGATCCTTGGGGTGTTCGCCTTGGTCGTTGCTGCGTGCGGAAATGATGACGATGCGCC
>VYDF01000040.1 GCA_009843565.1 Acidimicrobiia bacterium
GGCTGTCATCGGTCCCAATGCCTCAGGTAAAACCACCGTATTGAAACCACTTCCCTTCCTTGGATGGTTTATTGCGCATTCGTTTACAACTACCAAGCCGGAGAAGGAAAATCCGGTTATGTCCCACTTTTTCTCTGATATAGAAGACAGCAAGTTTGAGATTGAATTCGAGGTCAATGGACAACATTATCGCTATTCCCTGGTTATTAATCCGGAGCGAGTTGTACATGAATCACTGCATCAAAAGACAAGCAAGTTCTTCAGCTTTATTTTCCGGCGTGACTGGTCTGAGGCTGATTCGAGCTATGACATCCGTCAGCAGAATTTCGGATTTGCGGTACGTGAAGCTGAAAAAGTCCGCCAGAACGCATCGTTGATCTCTACAGCAGCCCAGTATAATGTTCCCTGCGCGTTGGAACTGGTCAATTATTTTATAACCTTCTATACCAATGTAGGATACGGTGGTCGAACTCATTTCGAGATCAGAGAAATGTATGAGGCCTCAGAATACTTTCATGGCCGGCCAGCGCTACGTTCGCAGATGTCAGATATTCTGAGCAATCTGGATCTGGGTTTAGCAGAGGTGATTATTGAAACAATTTATTATGTAGATAAGGAAACCGGAAATACCATTAAGACCAAATACCCGTTCTGTATTCACCGCTACGGTAAGCAAGAGCAAACACTGTCAATGGGGTTTGAATCCAGTGGTATACAGGCTGCTTTTCTCCTACTGATGAAGATTTTAACAGCGCTTGAGCATGGCGGTGTAGTCATCATTGATGAGATGGAAGCCGACTTGCATCCGGACATGATTACTACCCTGCTTGATCTGTTTATTGATACTGAACGCAATCCTCATAATGCGCAGATTATCTTTACCTGCCATGCGCATGAGGTTCTCAATGATTTGCAGAAGGATCAGATTCTGCTTACCGAGAAAGACCCCGATGGCTTCAGCGAGGCATGGCGACTAGGTGATATGAAGGGAATACGGCGGGATGACAATTTGTACGCCAAGTACCGTGCCGGCGCCTACGGCGCTGTTCCGAACCTTTGATAGTTTGACAAATGCCTCTCCGCAAAGGACGCGCCGCACGCCATACCATCCTGTTGGTCGGTGAGGGTACAACTGACTCATCCTTTCTCAAGCATATAAAGTCTCTCTACATCAGCCGTGGCAGTGGTGTGAGCGTCACAGTTCGTAATGCCCATGGTAAAGGGCCTGATCATGTGGTGGATTATGCTATCAGACAGTGTCGAAATGCAGCTTACGACCGGGTTGTAGCGTTACTGGATACTGACCTGGAAATGTCAGCCGCGGCACGCAGGCGGGCCAGGTCAAAAAGGATACAGATTATAAAAGCGGAACCTTGTCTCGAAGGGCTGTTGCTCAAAATTCTTGGTGAGTATGTGCCAGCCACGAGTGCCGGTTGTAAGGCGAGGGTGGGCGATACACTTCCGGCTCGACTGACGGCACCGGAAAACTATCAAGTGTATTTTTCTAAGGATTTATTGGAAGGTCGGCGTGATGATGTTCCCGAACTTGGGAGACTGTTGGATTACTTGTTGTTTAGCGAATGATGCTGGGAACAGAGGCCGAAGTGACAAGGAGCAACTGGACCGTCAGGGATTCGAACCCCCTCTTTAACCCATTGATATATAATATCATTTATAAACTGCTATGCATATCGTACCAACGAAAATACCAACAGAAGATTGGGCCAATACATCCTGTCAACCGTTATTATAGGCGAATTATTCTTCAGGACTAGTAAAGCCGCCCAATCGCGATGATGCAGGCAAGAAAACGCCTTATAACTTGAATTTACTCATAAATATGAAACTAACTATTCCAAGCTTCGACTAAGTGCTGTTTGAGGAAAACATAGGTAGCAAGTGCATTTGCATACTTACGCTCAATATCAAGTTTATGACCGTTGGACAGATAGCAAGTAGGATGCAGCATATTACGAAGTTGTCGCACCATATCGGTGAGCTCATAAGAAGAAATAGTTTCATCACCTACTTCAATGTTTGGTAACCATCCTGCCTCATCTACTATCATCACAAGTTGATTAAACGTCCATTTTTCTGGATTTTTGGATTTAGGTCTTTTCGAATCAGATAAGTGCATTAGTGCATTTACAGCGCCATCACGGTGATTTATGCATGCACGTAGGAGCACAGTTTCCATGGCAGAGCCGATCATTGCGGCAGCAGCATCGAATGGTTCGTTTTGAGCACATAGGCTGGCTTCTGTCTAATATTGCTGCTGAAGAGTTATCAGTTTTTCTTGTTCTGATATACTCTCAAAGTATGAGCGACGGCCCTCTTCTCTAGATGAATTGAAGGCGTCACGATCAGTGTGATAGAGATCAGCAATATCGTTAAGGCCAAATTCACGTAAAGTATCTTCGAACTTCGTGTAGAGTATTTGGGAGTATTGGTCATCTAGTTCTTCCCAATCTGCAGGCCCTTCCCCTTTAGGCCACCATTCCTCTTCATCTAGCCCCTCCCTTTGGAGAATTGCATCCATACGTATGGTAATGGCAGCTAGATCTTTATCGTAAATCCCGTCTAACACACGGTTATTGTGAACCTGTTCAATTGCCGATACCCGCATGAGGAACCGATGAGAAGGAGACATCTCACCGGCATTTTCCGCAGCATCAGCAGCCTCGAGCCAAATTCGTGCAGTAGCCTCGGCCTCTAACGAGCTCAAAATTGAATCAGTTTTTGTCGGATTTTTTATTCTGTGCTCAAGCTTGTGCATTTGTTCTCGAAATTTATAACGAGCCCTACTGCTAAATGCAAGCGTGGACAAGGCTTGTAGTTCTGGTTCGGACAATTGAATTTCGTTAGTTTGGGAGGTTTTTGTTGAATCATTCATTTTCAATCCATCTATGTGAACTGTATCAGGGAGATTCCAAAACGCCAGGTAGATCAGGTTACGGGAGGGGGTCAGAATCGCCCCGGAAACTCCGGAGACCTTTAGATTAAGGCATGACTCAAACTAACAGGACTCCAAGATTCCAGGGGCAGTTCATTCTCTCATATTGCACTCGCTCAATATCGTTTCATATCGATGGAAGATCCGAAAATGTGATCTTCGAGGGGTTGTTATCAGGGTTATGAGCCTTCTCTGCTACCCGTTGAATAATTCTCTTGATTGCTTGTTCTAAAAAAGTACGATCCCCCGTTGAAAAATCATTATAAATGCCGTCCGCTTTTCTGGAGCCTTGGCCACCCTTATTCGAAGAAATCACACCAA
>VYDF01000238.1 GCA_009843565.1 Acidimicrobiia bacterium
GTGCCGGTGTGGATCGGAGGCAACTCCAAGCTGTCCCGTCGTCGTGTGGCCGAGAGAGCCCAAGGGTGGATGCCCATGCCCAACCCAGCGGCACTGGCCTCCCGTCGGCGCTCAGCCCATCTTGAAACCCTTGACGAATTGGCCGAGATGATTGCCTACCTCCACGATCACGCCGCGTCGGTGGGCCGCACCGAGCCCATCGACATCAAGTACATGGACATCGAAGGCGGGGTGGTGGGCACGCCGGGCTGGAATGCCGAGCGCCATTTGGAAAACGTCGCTGCCCAGGCTGCTATCGGGGTGACGGGGATGGCCGCCCCCATCGCGGGTGATACCCGCTCACAAATCGTTGAGGCTCTACATCAATACGGCGAGGAAATCATCGCCTATCGGTAGTCCTATGTTGAGATGAGGAGATCATCGCCTATCGTTAGTCCCATGTTGAGATTCGTCGAAGAGATCGTTCTCCTATTACTGCGCGACGACGACGGTAAGTTCGTCAACGTGCCCCAGTCGTCCATGGACCGGGCCATAGCCGGCGCGGTGCTGATGGAGCTGGCCATGGAGAATCGGATCGACACCGACCTGGAGCACTTGATCTTGATCGACGGCACCCCGTTGGACGACAGCCTGTTGGATCCGACGCTGGCCATGATCGCCGAAGGGCAAGGGGTCGAAGGCCAGGAGAGGGACGCCCGCTACTGGGTGGAGCAGATGGCCCGCCAGGCGCCGGAGATCAGGGAGGAAGCTCTGGCCCGACTGGTGGAGCGGGGCATCATCGAGCGCGAGGACGATCGCTTCTTGTGGGTGTTCCGGTCGCGCCGCTATCCGATGGTCGATGGTGAGGCCGAGCGGGAGGTGAAGCTGCGGATCATGGGGGTGCTGTTCAGCAACGAGATCCCCAGCCCCCGAGACGTGGTGATCATCTGTTTGGCCCACGCCTGTGGAATCTTCAACGAGCTGCTCTCCAAGCGGGAACTGGAGCAGGCCAGCGCCCGCATCGAGCAAGTGCGCAAGCTCGACCTGATCGGCCAGGCCATGTCCCAGTCGATCCAAGACTTCGAGATTTGGCTGGCCAACGCTGCTGTCCAAGGTCGCGGCTTCTTCTAGGAGACAGCCATGGCTGAATGGGCGGTGGAGCCGTTCGGGGGAGTTCTCGGGGCCCGGGTACAGGGCATCGACTTGCGAGAACCGCTGGACAACGGCGAGCGCGACCAGTTGTACAAGCATCTGTTGGAGCACCTGGTGCTGGCATTTCCCGGCCAGTCCATCGATGACTCCCATCAGATGGAGCTCCTGGCCCCTTGGGGCCAGCCCTACATCCATCCCATCGGCCGAGTAGCCGGAGGGGTTGAGGCCAAGGTGGAGCGCATCGTCGACGACGAGGAGCGCCCGCCGTATCAGGACAAATGGCACACCGACGTCACCTGGGATCCCGACCCCCCGATTCTCGGCACTCTGCGGGCCATTGAGATGCCAGCCCGGGGCGGCGACACCATCTTTGCCAGCATGTACGCCGCCTACGACGGGCTGTCGGAAACCCTGCGGGATCGGCTTGAGGGCGTGGCCGCCTGGCACCACATGGGGCTGGGCCAGGCGTTCAAGTCGAAGGCCGGTGTTGAGCTGTATGACCGCACGAAAGAGCAGTTTCCCGGGGCAGAGCGACCGGTGATTGCCGTCCATCCCGACTCCGGCCGCCGCTTTCTGAACGTCAACAAGAACTTCACCAGCCATCTGGTGGGCTTCGACCGGGCCGAGAGCGACGCGGTGCTCAACATGTTGTATGAGCACGCCACCCAGCCCAACTACACCATTCGCTACGAGTGGACCGAGGGCGACGTGATCCTGTGGGACGAGCGCTGCACCCAGCACTTTGCCGTGGCCGACCACTACCCCCAGCGCCGGGAGATGGCCCGACTCACTGTTTCCGCCCCCGCCTGATCACCCCTTCGTCGCATCTGAGCGGACGTCATGATGGTGGCTAGGCTGCGCCAGTGAAGTTAGACGACGAGATGATCGACGACGAGAAGTTCGACGTAGAGGCAGCAGCGGCCGGGGCGTGGGCCCCCAGCCGGTATGGGCCCGACGATGTGCTGGGCACCTACAACGAGGTCACCGAGCAGAAGCGGGCCGACGCCTTGGGGATGCTCGATCTGACCAGGCCGATCCGCACCTATTCGATGGGCGACGGCATTTGGCCCGGGTATCCCGCCTACAGCACCCGGGAGTTCGCCCAGAAGCTGGTCATTGCCGGGTACGAGCCGGGCGAGGGCTTCGAGGGCGAGGTCATCCACGGTACCCAGGCATTGGGACCCTCGAAGTTGGGCTACTCCGAAGAGCGGGTGTCGTACACCTTCAACATGAGCACCAAGATCAACGGCTTCACCCACGCCGCGGTGGACGGAACCTTCTACAACGGCCACCAGGGCGTTGATTTGGCCCGCACCGACGGGGTGACCGACATGGACGTTCCCTCATGGGGGGCGCCGCTGCTCACCCGAGGCCTGATGATCGATGTGGCTGCCCAGGTTGCGGCCACCACCGGTGATGCGGAGACCAACCGGGCCGGGTTGCCCCGCCTGATGGACCGCCACCGCATAACCGTCGAGCAGATCGAGGGGGCCTGCGAACGCCAAGGCCTGCCCGCCCCCGAGCCGGGTGACGCCCTGTGTCTGCGCACCGGCTGGATCAGCCTCAGTCGGGAGGATCCGGAGCGGTTCCTGGCCGGGTCGCCCGGCCCCTGGATCGCCGAGAACAAGTGGCTGGCCTCCCATCGCCCTGCCTTGGTGTCCACCGACAGTTGGATGTGGGGGGTTCACGATTTCGAAGCCACCGGGGGGTGGATGTCAGTAGGCCACCAGCTCATGCTGGTGAAAGAGGGCATCCGCTTGGGAGAGTCGTTGAGCTGCGAGGAGGTCGCCGCTGCCGGGGTGGATCGGTTTGTGTTCTGTCATTCCCCGTTCCGAGCCAAGGGGTCTACGTCGTGTTCGTCGCCCCCCATGGCCATTGCCAACCCACCTGAGGAGGTTTCATGAGTTTGCTCGAAGGATCGCCCCTGGCCGGAAAGGTGGCCCTGGTCACCGGGGCCAGCCGGGGCATCGGCAAGGGATGCGCCCTGGAGCTGGCCTCGGCCGGCGCATCGGTGTACATCACCGGGCGCACCACCGGTGAGGGCCAGCATCCGCTGCCGGGCACGGTGGGGGCAACCGCTGCGGAGATCGCGGCCGCGGGCGGCACCGCGGTTCCGGTGGCCTGTGACCACC
>VYDF01000225.1:0-1039 GCA_009843565.1 Acidimicrobiia bacterium
CCAGCGAGGAGGCGATCCGCGACCGCTTCGGGTTCGAAGACATTGCTCTGTTCGAAATGGGCGATTTCGCCGGCGAACTGCTCAAGCACCTGAAAAAGGTGCCGCTTCCGCGCCTCAGCATTTGCGGCGGTTTCGGCAAGATCAGCAAGCTCGCGTGCAGGAATCTCGATCTCAACAGTCGTGCGTCGGCGATTGATTTCGGCTACCTGGCAGGGGTCGCGAAGCGGGTCGGCGGCGACGCCGGTCTGATTGAGGCTGTGGGTTCAGCCAACACCAGCATGCTGGCCCTGGAATGCTGCCGCGACGCCGGCATCGATATCGCCGGGCCCATTTGCGAGGATGCGCGCCTGTTCGCGGGGGACGTGGTCGGCAACCGCATCGGAATCGAAGTCTGGGCGGTCGATCGCGAAGGCAATTTCATCGGTCACGCGGGGTTTGCACCGTGAACGTTCTCTTGCTCGGCGGAATCCACGAAGCGGTTCGACTCGCCCGCGAGTTGCTTGCCGACAACGTGCCGGTGGTCTACAGCATCGCCGGACTGCTGCGCCAGCCAAAACTGCCGTGCCGGGTCGTCAGCGGCGGCTTCAGCCGCATCGGAGGACTCGAAGTATTTCTCGACGCGGAAGACATCGGGATGATCGTGGATGCGACGCACCCCTATGCGTCGCGGATGAGCGCACAGGCGGTTGAGTCGGCGCGTAGTGCCGGTATTCCGTGCTGGCGCTACCTGCGTTCGCCGTGGCGGTCGCGGCAGGGCGACCAATGGCACGAGTTTTCGGCCTGGGAAAACCTACCCCCGGCACTGGTGAACCACGATGCGGTGCTGTTCACCGCCGGCCGGCTGCAGCAGACCTTCGTCGCCTCGCTCTTTGGCCTGACCCGCGAGCGTGGACAGCGCCAGTGGGTGCGCAGCGCGACCAGGCCGACCTTTCGGTTGCCGTCATCGATGACCTGGATCGAAGCTGTTGGCCCGTACACGCTGGAGGGTGAGCGGGATTTGATGCGCAAGTTCGCGATCGACGCGGTGATCAGCAAGAAC
>VYDF01000225.1:1049-3263 GCA_009843565.1 Acidimicrobiia bacterium
GTGTTCATGCAAGCGCCAAGCTTGAGGTGGCACGCGAACGCGGGATTCCGGTTTACCTGCTCAGGCGCCCGATGCTCCCCGAGGCCGGACGTGAGTTCACCGATGTCGGGGCTTGCCGTGACGCGGTGCGGGAATTTTACTGCGCGAAGAACGGTGATGCCGACTGACTACGAGACAGACCCGCGGCGTATCGAGCGGGAGAGCTTTCGCCTGATCCGCGAACTGACCGGTCTTGACGGTTTCGATCGCGTGCAACAGCAGGTTGCAATGCGCGTCGTGCACAGCCTGGGTCAACCCGAGATCGTCACGGCGCTGCGCTTCGGCGACAACGCCTGCGTCGCGGGGCTGGCCGCGCTCGAGGGCGGCTGCCCGATCCTGTGCGATGTCGAAATGGTGCGAGCGGGCTTGACCCGGCGGCTGCTCAAGACGTCTCCACTATGTTTCCTGAACGAGCCGGCTGTCGTGGCGCTTGCGGCCGAGCGTGGGGAATCCCGCTCGATGGCCGCGCTGGACCAGTGGTGCGAGCATCTCGCCGGCAGCGTCGTGCTGATCGGCAATGCGCCGACCGCGCTGTTCCGGCTGCTTGAAATGTTGCAGGACGGTGCGGCGAAACCCGCTCTGATCGTCGCGATGCCGGTCGGATTCGTCGGCGCCGCAGAATCCAAGCAGCATCTCTGGGACAGACACCGCGATCTCGGCGTCGAATGCATAACGCTGCTCGGCCGCGTAGGCGGCAGTGCGGTGACCGCGGCGAGCGTCAATGCACTGCTGCGCATCAACCAGGACGAGTGGTACTGACGCCGTGGCCGCTCGTATCCAGATCATCGGACTCGGCGTGGAAGCCGAAGGCCGGCTCACCGCCGCAGCCGAGGCTGCGCTGGCGGAAGCCGAACTCGTGATCGGCGCCCGGCGCCAGCTCGACTGGTTGCAAAACCTGGTCGAAGGCGAAATCCTGCCGCGCTGTGAAGTCCTGCCGAAACTCGACGACTTGCCGGCGCGCATCGACGCCTGCGCTGGCGAGGTAGTGGTGCTGGCTTCCGGCGATCCGCTCTACTTCGGTATCGGCCGTTGGTTCGGCGAAAGATATCCACGAGAGCGGCTGGTGTTTCACAGTGCGGTGTCGAGCATCCAGGCCGCCTGCGCGCGTCTCGGCTTCGCGCTGCAGGACTGCGGCGTGCTGAGTTTGCACGGCCGCCCGCTAGAGGGCCTGCGACGGCACCTGCAACCCGGTCGCCGGCTGATCCTGCTGACTGATCGGGACAGCGGTCCGCGTGCGCTCGTCGACGAGTGCCTGCGCGCCGGACTCGCCAGCTCGACGCTGTGGGTTTGTGAAAACCTTGGCTATCCTGACGAACGGATTCACCGCATTGAGGTAACGGAGAATGCCGAGATCGGCGGCGACTTTGCTGATCTGCAGGTCAGCGTGCTCGAATTGCGCGGTGAGCGGGGTACAGTACCCTTTTTCCCCGGCATCGACGACGAATCGTTTGCCACCGACGGCGGACCGGGGCAGGGCATGATCAGCAAGCGCGAGGTGCGCCTGCAGATTGTTGCGCTGTTGCAGGCTGCGCCCGGTGACACGGTCTGGGATGTTGGTGCCGGTTGCGGCAGCGTTGCGGTCGAACTCGCGCTGTGGCAACCGGACGCGCGGGTGATGGCGGTGGAACAATACGGGAAGCGCCTTGCATGCATCGAAACAAATCGGGACCGCTTCGGCGTAACCAACCTCGAGATCGTTCCCGGGCGTGCCCCCGAAGCACTGGCTGACCTGCGCGACCCGCAACGCGTCTTTATCGGCGGAAGCGACGGCGCCATCGACGTGTTGCTCGAGCGCTGCTGGTCCCGGTTGCCTGCCGGCGGCATTCTCGCCGCCAGCGCCGTCACTGACAGGACCCGCGACCGTCTTCAAACATTCGCCAAAACCTGCGCGGGCAGTGCGCAGTCGACACGAGTGGCGATAAACCGCGGAATTTACGAGAACGGTGCCTGGCACCACACCGAAAAACACCCGGTCACACTGTTCCGCTTCCAGAAATTCAACGATCTTTCCCGCGCGAGCGGGCATCTCGATACACCAGGGGACCTTCCTGATGACAACTAACGGCTCACCCCAGTTCATCGGCGTCGGCGTCGGGCCCGGCGACCCGGGCCTGCTCACACTCAAGGCCGCCGACTACATCAAAAGCGCCGATCTCGGGGCTTTCATCGAAGGCG
>VYDF01000026.1 GCA_009843565.1 Acidimicrobiia bacterium
TCCGTGCCCTTATCGCAGACGGGTGGGAAGAAGATGTGAAGAGTGGCGCAACACGTGCTTTCCGTAAAGGCGTCGGCAAGAGAGTTGTCATACATTACCATCCGAAAAAAACGTATGGGGCAAAATTGTTACAAGCCTTGATAAAGGATATTGGATGGTCCGAAGACGATCTGAAAAAATTGAAACTCATCAAATCCTCCTTCCGTCATTCTTGACATCCCCCCTTCTGTCATTCTCGACTCGACTGGATCCCCGATTAAGGATAGCCTGCCCTCGACGTTTGTAATCGGGGGTCGGGGACGAATCCAGCGTCTTTAATCCTTCCGTCATTCCCGACATTTTTAATCGGGAATCCAGGGTTTTGGCTTTTCTGTTTGTAAGGGAAAAGACGCTGGATTCTCGCGTGCGCAAGAATGACAACAGGAGCCCTTCGCGCTCCCGTTCGTCCTGACCCTTCGACTTCGCCCCTACCGGGGCTACGCTCAGGATGCACGGATTCCCCCCCCGTTCGTCCTGACCCTTCGACTTCGCCCCTACGGGGCTACGCTCAGGATGCACGGATTCCCTCCCCCCGTTCGTCCTGAGCGTAGCGAAGCGAAGTCGAAGGAAGTAACCTGACAATCTTCGGCTGGATAAGTCCATAAAAAAGAAGGGCAGCCATTGTGGCTGCCCTTCTTGATTGTGAATAGCCGGTCCGCCCCTGGCGGACTGGTTGAGAAATGAGATGGGTTACTCCGGCTTGGTCGCGCCAAACGCGCCGAGCACGGCACCATCCGTGAAATTTGCGTTGAATTCACCCATCACGTGCGCGGGTGCGATCCTAGCAGTACCATCACCGGGGTCTGGCGTTTCAGCCGCTTCGCCGTAGAAACCGCCGCTCCAACTGCCTTTGTCGGCCGAGGAATCGCCTGTGGTTGTACCAGCAAATGTATTCGCGTAAGAGGTGCCGGCCGGGCCGGCAAGAGCATCAGCAGCCCTGCCACTGAAGTCGGTGGATTCCAACTCGACCGCCCAGTCGTTCTCCTCTCCATTCGACAAGACGAAATCCTCCACGGTCCCGTCGATGCGGAATTGGTCGTTCACGCCGATTCCGCCGCCGCCGAAACTTGCCTCCAAGTCGACAGCCGCGGAGTAGTGCCCCGAGGTGGCTGAGATGATGTTATTTTGATCGTCGGTCACGTTCTTCACATAGACACCCGTCGAGTTGCCCGTGTACGTCGCGGTACCGACAACGGTCTCAACGTTAGCTGCATTTGTTACAGCGATGGTCCCGCCGGTAAAGGCCTCAACCTCATCGTAGGTGGTTGCGCCGTTCGCCGTCGTCCTCTTCAGCCAGAAGCCGTAGGCGAGGTAGCTGGCATCCGGCACGTCGGAGGTCGCACCCGGATCGGGAGTGAAAATCCAGCCGGTACTGAATCCGGTCACCTCGCCATCAGCGTTGACACTAACCGAGCAATCGCTCCCTCCCACACACTTATAGGTTCCCTCGGCACCGTTATAGGTGCCCGCAGTTTCGAAACCGTCCGTGCCATTATTACCTTCCGCATCTGTCCCATCGAAGGTATGGGAGTTTGACTCACCAACACCCGCCTGAAAAGCGGACGATTTTATATTGGCCAACACAGCCAATTCATCGACGTCGGAAGTACCGGCAGTGATAGCAGTGGGAAAGGGAATAAATGCCACAGCATCAGGATCACCTACCGTCTGTGTTGTGCCAGTCGCATCTGCATTCAGCTCCTGGCCTGCCACCATCGCGAACGGTGTGGCCTTGGGGGCCGCGATGTCCGTGCGGACGATCACGACTTCCTCAACGCCTTCGCCATTTTCCCGTACGTGCATGCTGCCAGCGAAACCGTTCGCTGTGCCCAGATCCATTCTTTGCTCGAATTTGGGGTCATCATCATCAGCCATAGCTGTATCGGTGATCGTCACCTTCGTGGCAGAAGCATCACGTTCGATGGCGAGCGAATAAGTGGTATTGTAAGTGCCGTCCGTGTCGTCATCATCCGTGCCGCCCAGACCAGCGTTTTCACTCTGCGCGGCCTCTTTCTGAATGGCTGTGAGTTTCGTCGCGGCCGCCTTCGTCGCCGCGGCCACATCTATTCCTGTCTGTACAGCCATTGATGCAGTCCGGGCAGTTCCCAGCGCCATTTCGGCATCCGCTTGCGCGCTCTCGGCATCCGCTTGCGCGCTCTCGGCATCCGCTTGTGCGGTCTCGGCATTCATTGCGGCCATTTCGGCCGCTTCGGCATCCGTCGCCGCATCCGCAGCCGCTTTCGCCTCATCCGCAGCCGCTTTCGCCTCATCCGCAGCGGTTTTCGCCTCTTCCGCAGCCATGGCGGCCTCTTCCGCATCCTTAATCGCCGCAGCCACATTCATATCGTCGGCGTGATCCAAGCCAGCCGCATCCATAGCGGCCTGCCGCGCAGCCGTAGCAGCTTCTGCCGCATCCGCCTGCGCTATTCCCGCAGCCGTAGCAGCTTCTGCCGCACCCATCTGCGCCGTTTCAATTCTTTCTTCGGGTGTTGGTCCAAGGTCTGGTGGAGTATCCGTCATCCCGCCATTGCCGTCGCTACTGCACCCGGCCAGCGCCAAGGCGGCACTCACGATTGCATACACAAAGAATCGTTTGATGTCCATATTGTCCTGTCTCCTTTAATAAATGAGTGAGAGAGAAAGAGAGAGAGTAATTTACGTCTACAACTTGCGAGTGTTGCACGATTCTACTTTTGGCGAATGGCGAAGTCAAGCCTTTGTCATGTTCTTCTGCCTGCCCCTTCCCCGTGAAAACCGGCCTGAACTGGTTGACAATTTGACCCTCTGGAGTCACATGCGAGTCTATGACCCGTTCGGGATTGTACGAATGACGGGTGAAGGTGTCAAGCCTTTGATCTTTGTTTTTTTCATCAATTCTTTTTCGATTGTTTGTGAAGACTGGAAACCCCTCACCCCGGCCCCCGGATCAAGTCCGGAGCAGGCTCTCTCCCGCAAGGGGCGAGGGAGCAAGAGGCCAAGGTGCCGGAGACCTGATCTTCCTCCTTTTGTCATTCTTACCTTCCCCTTTTGTCATTCCTGCGCACGCGAGAATCCAGGGTCGTTTTCTTCACAAACAAAGGAAACAGCAAAGACACTGGATTCTCGATTAAAGATGTCGAGAATGACAAAGGGGAGGGCATTCTTGCGCACGCGAGAATCCAGGGTCTTTCCCCTCACCCCAACCCTCTCCCT
>VYDF01000125.1:0-2335 GCA_009843565.1 Acidimicrobiia bacterium
AACTCAGACCCCGCGGCGCGGGCCGGGATCTGCGCATCCTGTTCATGTTCGACCCGCTCCGACAGGCGATCCTGTTGTTCGGAGGCAGCAAAGCCCGACAATGGAACGACTGGTACCGGAGCGCCATCCCGGAGGCGGAGAGCCTGTACGAGCAGTACTTGGCCGATCTCCGATCCCAAGGCGAACTCCCAGACCCTTAGCTGGCAGCCACACGATGCGCCCCTCAACCCATCACAGGAGACCCCTCACATGACCTACTACGACTTCGATGAACTCGTCGGCGACTTGACCCCTGAGCAGCGCGCCCGGGTTGAGGCTCTCAAGGAAGAAGCCCGCGCCGAGACCGTGGCCTACACCCTCAAGGAACTGCGCCAGCACCGCAATCTCACCCAAACCGAGTTGGCTCGGCGCCTTGAACGCGCCCAGGCGTCCGTGTCGGCAATGGAGACCGCCGCCGACAACCTGGTGTCGACTCTGCGGACGGCGGTCGAAGGAATGGGTGGCCACCTTGAGGTGACCGCCGTATTCGACAACGAGCGCATCCCGCTGACCACCAACACCCGCAGAGCCCACCAAGAGAGCGAGGAGAACACCTCCGCCTGGATCGCAGCGATGTTCCACACATCGATACACCCGCTTGGAGGCCCGAAACACGCTGAAGAGCAGCGCGAGGCGCTGCGCCTGCTAGCGGACCTGGGGACCAGACTCCAAGAATCGGAGGACATATACCGTGACCTCCTGCAGCGCTTCAAGACCAAAATCTCAGAGCAGGCATCCTCGCAACCCGCTACAAGCGCGTAGGGGCTCGACCGTCCAACCGTGCCTCCACTGAGAGACGTGTCGACCCACTACCAACGCCTAGGGCTCGACCCTCGGAAGCTGTTGCTCAGAACGGCTGCCAGCGCGCGAAAGCGCCCCGATGAGGGCTCGTCGCCGTAACTGTAGGCCCGCACGGATGACGGCTATACCCAGAGATGTGATCCGTTACGTCGGCTCGACAAGGTCGTCGAACACGCTTCGGTGTCCGTGAGCTTGTGGTCTCGTGGGGCGCGGTGCGTCGTAGCGCCTCCCGTCATCGTCCGACCCGTGCCACTCTTGTTCCATTATCCACTTCCATCTCTCGTTCTCTAGGGTTACGGCAGCGGCTCGGACGGCCTCATTCTCTTTGAACTCGGCAACAAGTGCCTCGCCGAACTCTTCGAGCGGATAGGTGAACCGTTCAGGGTCTTCGTCCGAGTCGTACCAGGCAGTGAAGTTCTTCAGGATTGCCGTCGGGTTCGGCACGACCTCGGTCATCAGCCGCGTCCGCAGAGTGTGCTCCTCGTCGTGGGTGAGCATGTCGCGAAAGTCGCCGTTCCATATCACAGCGCCGTCGGTGCCGTCGATGCAGTAATCGATGATGGATTGGACGAACTCGGTACGAACCTCTTCGGGGAGTGCTCCGTTGTGGTACAGACTGACGACGAGGTCATTGTCGGTGTCGGCTTCCAGAGGCAGGGATGGTTGAGACAGTCCATCTAGCAGGCCTGGGTAGCGTTCAAGATAGAGGCGCTGAAACTCTGGAGCGCACTGCCTGGCGACGTAACTCTTGCACTGCCGACGCTCGAACCAGCGCGTTGTGCCGGTGGCTTGGAGTGCTTGGTTGAGGCGGTCAATCACCGTGGGCCATACTGGTTCTGGCAAGACGATGGCGTTTGTGAATCCTGTGTCGCCGCACGTCGTTCGCGCCACGAGCACATCGGTGTCGAAGCCCTCGATGAGGAGATGCAGTAGTTCCGGGCTTCGGATCTGATCCGAGTAGGCGTCGATCATGGTGGGGTGAGCGAATATCCAGCCTGACTCGTTGTCGCGGATGACGTGTTCTACGAGGGACCCCTTCAGATTCGTCAGTGCGCGGGTGACGCTCGCGATTGTGCCGCCGGCCCGTGTCAGTAGCTCCTGGCGGGTAACTACTAGGGGTTTTAGCCACGGCTAGAACAGGCTCGCTTGCATGATCGGCTTGCCTGTGTAGGGGTTGTTCATCGGTGGCAGATGCGGGCGACGGTCGTCGAAGTAGTCGGCTATGGACCACAGGTTCATGCGCCGGTACGGTTCGCCGGAGACGGCGATCTTGCCCATTCCGGCGGCGTCGCTGCGGGCGGCTTCGGTGTTGACCGGTGTGAGGGTGATGTAGCAGCCGACCGCTGCTTTGGTGCTCTCGGTGACGCCGCAGAAGTCGCGGAACTGTGACGCCGAGTGTTTGCCGCCCTTGACCTGCGCTAGCGCCAGCCGGGAGTCCCAGTCGTCGGGTTGCAGCGCGAGGGTGGCGCGGCCGTCTATGCCGCCGTCGGCGACC
>VYDF01000125.1:2345-3222 GCA_009843565.1 Acidimicrobiia bacterium
GTTCACGGCCCACGTCTCGAATCCGAACGGGTCGTCTCGGGCGAGCCGCTTCGCTGAGCGCAGGTCTTGGGGGATGCCGTAGACGGCGATGGTGCGATCCCCGAGCCGCTCCAGCATGACATCCACCGCGAACGATGAGATGTCGATACCGGCCCATCGCCGGTCCAGGGACCGGGCCGCGTCTATGGTGGTTCCGCATCCGCAGAACGGATCAAGCACCAGATCGCCCGGCCCCGACGATGCCTCGATGAACCGTCGCAGCAGGTCGGCAGGCTTCTGTGTCTGATATCCCAGCCGCTCGCCCTTCGGCGCTCCCATCGTGGACAGGCCGCGAATGTCGCAGATCAGGTCTTGCAGCGGAACGCCCTTGGCCTCCGACAGGTAGCGCTTGAGTTTCGGCCATGCGCCTTCGGTGGGCGGCCAGTAGATGCGGTTGTCAGCGTCGAGCTGGTCCAGCACCGACGGCTGGACTCCCCAATGTCGGCTCTTGGTGTTCGGGTCGAACCCGCGCCACGGCAGGCCCGTCTCGCCGCGGCGGGTTCCGCTGCCGGTCAGGTCGCCGGTCCAGTACCGGCCGCGGCCGTCGTCGTCGTCGAACTTGAAGTACCGGGCGATGTAGTCGGTGTCGTAGGGCTGGCGCAGATCGCTCCAGTGGTAGGCGTCGGAGACTGAGTAGAACAGGATCACGTCATGCACCGGGCCGTACCGTTTGGCGCTGTTGTGGGAGTGGCTGCGTTTCCACGCGATCTCGTTGCGGAACATCGCGGGACCGAACACGCCGTCCATCAACGCCTTCAGGTAGTGGCTGGCGGTCGGGTCACAGTGCAGATAGATCGACCCGGTGCCCTTCAGCAGCCGGTGGCATTCCTCCAGCCGC
>VYDF01000100.1 GCA_009843565.1 Acidimicrobiia bacterium
ACGTGGTGTGGAAGGAGAACGCCGCCTGGGGCGGGGTGGCCGACAAGGTGCCCGAGCCGCCGTCCACCTACTACCGGGACCACGTGTTCGTGTGCTTTTTCGACGACAAGGTGGGTTTGGCCAACATCGATGCCATCGGCCTGGAGACCATCACCACCGAGACCGACTACCCCCATTCCGACTCCACTTGGCCCCACTCCAAGGAACTGCTGGCCTCGCAGATGGGGCACTTGACCCAGCCTGAGGTGGACGCCATCTGCCGGGACAATGCCATTCGGATGCTGGGCTTGGACCTCCCTGCCGCGGCCGAATTGCGGGGCTGAGGGAGGCTGGTGGCGGCAGTCAGCCCGGAATTCGAAGAGCTGGCCACCGATTTGGGCCAGCGCATTGTCGAGGCCGGATTGCGGGGACTGGTGCTTCGATTCGGCGACCAGACCCGGATCGTGGGGGTGGCCGACCGGATGCCCCCAGCGGCCACGCTTGAAGCGCCCCTCGACGAATTGCTCGCTGTGTTGTTGGGTCAGCGCACCGCTGAGGAAATGCGGGCCCTGCGCTGGATCGGCAACCCCGAGCCCTATATAGAATTGCTTGCTTCGAGTTGATCTCAGCCGTCGCCGGACAATTCTCCCAGCAGCGCTTCGGTGCGGGCTCGGGACTGGTCGTCGGTGTCGTAGATGAAGGCCACCA
The DNA here is from genome assembly GCA_009843565.1 of Acidimicrobiia bacterium. GTDB lineage: Bacteria > Actinomycetota > Acidimicrobiia > Acidimicrobiales > Bin134 > Poriferisocius. Next base: position 688 of record VYDF01000100.1, read on the forward strand.
AGTCGGTAACTCCGGCATCTCGGATCTGCTCCAGTTGGGAGGCCACCGCAGCCTCGTCGCCGGTGATGGCCAGATCCTCCACGCCGGGCATTCCCTCCCGGTCGAGCATGCCCCGGTAGGAGGGGATGTCTTTGTAGTGGGCGAAGGTGCGGGCTGCGGCCACATAGCCGGCCTCGGCGTCGTCAGTTACTGAGATGGGGAACCCGGCGGCCACCCTGGGCTGAGGCCGGCCGGCGTCCTCGGCTGCCGCGCCGATGGTGGGCACCACGTACTCGGCCAGCGTGTTGGGCCCGGTGGCCCACACGAAGGTGCCCGAGGCCAGGCGTCCGGCGTGGCCCAGCATGATCGGGCCCATGGCGGCCACGATGATCTCGGTGGGGGGCGCATGCGACAGGCCCCGCCACCGGGTGGTGTAGATGTCGCCCTGGTAGTTCATCCCCTCTCCCCGCAGCATGGGGCCGGCGATTTCCAGGTACTCCTTCATCTGGCGGGCCGGACGGGCGTAGGACAGGCCCATCAGGTTTTCCACCATTCCCTGGTGGCACAGGCCGATGCCCAGCGTGAATCGCCCGTCGCAGGCGGCCTGGGCGGTGGCGGCCTGCTGGGCCAAGGCGAAGGGATGGCGCATGGGGGTGGGCGTCACCCCGGTGGCAAGCTCAATGCGGCTGGTGGCCGTGCCGACCACCGCTGATGCGGTGACCGCGTCAATCTCGATGTTGGCGATCCACGCCGTGTCCAATCCCAGAGCCTCGAACCGCTGGGCGTTCTCCACGATCTCGTCCAACCCGGGAGGCCCGCTCATCCCCGGCACCGGCGGATCGCCGGTGCCCTCGGCCGCCATCGCCCCGATTCTCATCCCCCGCATGGCTGTACTCCTACCTCTGCTGGCCGGTTTACAGGAGAGTGTTTAGTGGCCGGTTGTCACTGCCGGAAAGCCGCCGCGCATACGGGCCACGGACGCCATCCCTGCATCCCGTACAAGGCATAGGCCATGCGGTGCTGGTCGGCGGGGGCGGCATTGCGGGGATCTACCCCTTCTAAGTGGGGGTAGTGGATGCCTGCCACCCAGTTCCAGGTGCTTTGGAGGAATTGGAAGGCGCCCAAGAACGGCCCTACGGAGCTGTATGCCTGGTAGTTGCCCTGGGATTCGCATCGGATGAGTTGATCCCACTGCGCCTCGGTGGTTCCGGCGGGGAGCGGCGGAAAAGTATTTGGGTCCGTTGGTGTGGTGCCTTGTGGGGTGGGCAATGACAGCGATGAGGCGCACTCCGGACATGGTTGCCAACCCCGCTCTTCATAGAGGGCGTAGGCCATGCGGTCTTGGTCGGCAGGGGCGGCGTCGCGGGGGTTCACTCCCACCAGCTGGGGATTGTGGAGGCGAGCGAGGTAATTCCAAGTGGGCTGTCTGAACTCGTAGGCGCCGAAGTTGATCCCGTTGGGATTGGAGTACTGGTAGTTGCCGTTGGATGTGCACTGGCGGAGTTGTTCCCACTGTTCTTCGGTGGTGCCGTCGGGCAACTCGGAGTCAGATGTCGTTTCCTCAGGAGTGGTGTCGGGGGTCGGGGTCGGCTGAGCTGACCCGGCACAGCCGCCGGGCACCAGTTGGGTGTCGACGTTGAACAGGCATCGGTAGTCGTTGAGGAGCGCCTCTTGGGCCGCGATCAGCGCGTCTCTGTCGGCGACGAGCGTTTCCAGTTCGGAGATTCTCGCGTCCCGCTCATCGGGGGCCTGTCCTCCGGCCGAAGAGCCAGCCATCCCAAAGACAAGGGCGACAGCCACGGCCAACATCCCGTAGCGGAGCCAGCGTTGAGGTCTGACCATGATCCTCCTAGGCCGCCTGGCGGGGGTCGGTGTGGCCGAGGATGTTGACGTGACGCAGCTCGCGCACCTGTTCGGGAGGGAAGGCCTCGCGCTGGTGCATGGTCTGGGTGTTGAGCCAGAAGACGGACTCTCCGACGGTCCAGTGGTGCTCGTAGACGTAGCGGTCTTGGGTGCAGTGATCGAACAACTCGGCCAGCAGGGCGGTGCCCTCGTCGGGGCCGTGGCCCTCCACGTCGGCGGCGAAGTCGGGGCCGGTGTTGGGCCACACGCTGCGGCGGCCGTTGCGAGGGTTGGTCTGCACCAGGGAGATGCAGGTGCGGTCGGCCAGCAGCGACTCGCCATCGGAGGCTTTGAAGTAGCTGCCGAAATCCAGGCCATCTCGCAGGCGGTAGACCACCCCGATGTCGTCGATGCGGGCCTTGATGTCGTCATCCAGGTCTTGATAGGCGGCTACCAGGTTTAGCCACTTGGTGGTCCCGCCCTCCGACGGCAGTGTCACTGCGTCCAGATAGAGAAATTCGATAAGGGGCGGGGTGAAGCTGAGATCGGAGTGGAAGGTCACCACGTCGGTGCCACCGGTTCCGACCACCCCATCGACGTCCACATTGGACACTCGGTTGATGCCGGGAAAGCCTGTAAGTCGGGACTTGTCGGCCAATTTGGGCCGCAGGGGGCCGAACGACTCGCAGAAAACGGTCACCTGGGC
>VYDF01000213.1 GCA_009843565.1 Acidimicrobiia bacterium
GAGTGGCCTGCAAAGCCATGATTCACGGGTTCAAATCCCGTCCGGCGCTCCATGGGGAGATGACGGGTTGTCGCTGAGATGCCGAACTGCTTGGTGAACGTCAGTTGCCGGCACGTTGTCTTGCCCACCGGAGCGCCTTGATCGCGCCCACCGCCATTGCAGCCGCTAAGACATTGAAAAGAATGTCGCGCAGGTCGAAGACACGATTTGGCAGCAGCGCTTGGATGAGTTCGTCGATCACGCCGACGGAGCCCGCAATGGCGACAGCGAGGACCGCGGGAGCGGGCACGTGCGGACTCTGCATAGCACGCTCGTTGAGGGCCGCATGGATGAGCAGTGCGACTATGCCGTACTCGATCAGGTGGGTGCGTTCTTCGGCAATGCCCATGCGAACGAACACCATGAAATAGACGGTCGCGACTCCCAGAGCAACCGCGATTTCGGCACTTCCGGGTCGCGACCGCAGCCCTTGGACAACGATGGCGACTCCGATCAGCACCATGCCGAGCGCGAAAAATGCGGACAGCAGTCCGGCTTCCCGCAAGGTGCTGGCCAGGCGGCCGGCGAGGCCGAGCGTGGCGTAGATGGCGGCGACGACAGCCGCGGCCGAGAGCCAAAGGCGCCGCTCGCGGATCGAGGTGAACGGAGGAACCGCAGGAGCTTATGCAACAGCGACGGCCACGGTCGAGAGCCAAGGGCGTCGCACATCTCGATCGGAGTTGGCGGCCCTGGCTGTCGGAAACCCTGAACACGATTTCCGCGAATCCCCAATCAGGGATTTTGCCATTTCACGCACACCCCTCATCCTTAGGCTGAGTCCCCCTTCTCATAGGTGAAGTCCTCGAAAGTCGCCCGGGCAGGCCCAGGTCAGAGCAGGTAGCTAGGACCCCTCCAACAGCTGTTATGCGTCTGGGATGGCCGATCTACGAAAGATGTGGGGGATTCGTGGCTGCGTTGGGCTGCTCGGGTCAGCTAGCTGTTGATGACATGCGTTTTGGCTGCTTTGTCGTGCCATCCCTGCCGGTTGGCGTCCCAGGTGATCGAGGCGTAGCAGAGCAGGCTGGCAATCGCGCCGAGCACAGGGACGATGACGAGCCCAACGGGGATGGCGCACCGCCCAACTGACCGTCCCAGGCTCGGCGCTTGGCCGCCGCCTTGTTGAACGACTCGGATTCGCATCAGCTTCTTGCCGAGCGACTTCCCCGTCTTGGCTGTCGGCAGGACCTCGCTGAGGAAGATCACGGCTATGGCGAAGAATGGGACAGTGAAGCCGACGCCCATTGCTATCTGCTGGACCCTTTCGCCGGTGTCATTCGGATCGGGATTGGGATACAGGAACGCCCAGCCGAGGAAATACAGAAAGCAGAGGACCACGACGAAGGCCCAGTCGATCAACCGGGCTGCGAGGCGCCGGCCGCAAGAGGCCAGATCGAATCCTCCAACCGTCGTAGAGGCTGTCGGAGTCGCCAGCCGGTTACTGGTGTGTGGAGGGGGAGTTGCCGGCTGAGGCTTGTCGAGGGGCAGCTCTGCCTCGCTGGCGGTCACAGGATCGTTCAACCGGACGCCGTCTTCGGCCACCGATTCGGTCCACATCTCACCGTTCCACCATCGGTACTGGAAACGGCCGGTGGGATCGGGCCGCCAAACGCCAGAACCCATACCAATCCCATATTACCCAGTGGGGCACCCTCCCTTGAGGCGGCGGTCTCGACCCTGCAGGCTCCGGCGGCCACACCTGCCCCGGTGCCCGAGCGGACTATGGGAGGGGCCTGCAAAGCCAAGATTCACGGGTTTAAATCCCGTCCGGCGCTCCCAGGGCAGCAGAGACATTGCCCTTTGCTAGCTTCGAAGCCCATCAGGGGAACGTGCCGTTCTGCTCAACGGGTTTTGGTTGCATCGTTACTAGTGCTGGTGGGCACCATAGTCCTGGCAATCTCCTGGCCCGGGTCACTGGCGGCTCACACCGAGTTGGAATCTTCCCAGCCCTCTGACGGGGACCTCGTCAGCCAATCGATCTCGCAGATTTCGCTCACTTTCTCCCGACCGGTTGAGCCGGTCTCCAACGGGATGATCGCCTTCGATGAACGGGGCATCGAACATGAACCCGTTGCTGTCGACTCTGTCGACGGGAAGACCTGGACCATGAGCTACGAAGCGCCGCTTCCCGACGGAAGGTATGAGGTCTATTGGCGAGTAACGTCCGCCGACGGGCATTTCATCGAAGGGGCGTTCGCGTTTACTGTCGCTGTCCAAGAACCCGGGTCAGCTGTCTCGCCGTCGCCAAGCCTCCAAGAAACACAGGACGGAAAGACGACAGAGCCCCTCGTCGATCCCGCTGAGACAGGTGTATCTGCCACAGGGAGCGTTACGCCGACACCGACGTACTCGGCTCCCGAAAGGGAGGTTCCTTCCACCCAGCCAACGACACCACCAGCCGCCTCGACACCAAGTGTCACCTCAGGCAACGACGGTACGCGCCCAGCGCCGTCACCTACTGCGGTTCCCGCTGAGACCGCTGTGGAAGGGCGCACCCCTCCCTCGTTGCTTTCCTCCGCACAGCGTCAAAGCTCGGCGGTCACGGGATCTCAGCGCATCGCTGAAGCGACCCGAATCTTGATCTTCCTGGCCTCCATGGGCATCGTGGGCGGGTTGGCGTTCATGGCCCTTGTCGTTCGCGACGAGCCCCTTGACTCTGGCCGCGCTCGAAGATGGGTGGGCGTCGGCGGAATAGTGCTAACCGCAAGCGCGGCTTTGGCATCTCTGAATCGAGCGGTCGTGATCGAACGCGAATGGTCGGCGCTATGGTCGCCCGACGCAATCGCCGATGCCGTTTCGACTCACTTCGGTGTGGCGGCAGGACTGCGTCTCGCTGGCGGACTCGCCTTGGTTGTCACCCTGCTCCGCGCCGCCGCAAACCCTCCGAGGCAGTGGACTGTCGTGACCGCCCTGACGGGCGGCGCGCTAGTCATCGCTTCGTTTGCTTTCGACGGACACACAGTTACCGAAGGACCCAGGTTGCTACATGCCATTGCCAGTGTGAGCCATGTGAGCGCCGCAGCGGTTTGGACCGGCGGCCTCGTACTACTGGTCGACCTCCTTTGGCGTCGACGCCGCCGCGGCGCAGACGTGTATCGGCCATTGATGCGATTCTCACGGATGGCGGCTTCTTCGCTCGTTCTAGCCGGCGCATCGGGCACGGCTATGGCGATTATCGTTCTCGACCGCTTCGCCGATCTCTGGTCAACTCCATGGGGCCGATTTCTGCTGGCCAAGATTGCCCTTGTCGCGGTGGCCGCGGCCATCGGCGGCCATAACCGCTGGGTGCTCATCCCCGCCATGAAGGAAAACGGGCAAGCCGCCATTCACCGACGCCTGCGTCTAGCCGTTGTGATAGAGGCGGTTGCCCTGCTGGGCGTCGCCGTCGTCGCTGCGTTCTTGGTGGCAGCATCAGCGGCATAGCGTGAATCCACTTCCACGCCGACGCGGTACCCAGGGATCACCACGCTTGAGCGAGAGCACAACCATCAGGTCTTAGTCGAGCGATTCAATTTCCTCAGTCATTTCGCCTCAACGTCGACGGGCAATTGCGACTGTGCCAGACGTAGTTGCTGGGCAGTTTGCTCACTTCGGTGTTTTGTTTGCAGCTAGATGCCTATAGATCTCGGTGGCCGGGGTTCGTATATTCTCCCGCGCTCGTAGCCTCTCTTGAATCTCAGAACAAGGTGCGCATTGAGAGAACTCACAATCGACGACATCGATGACTTGGCAATGGGGGCGACTCTCCTTGGCACTGGGGGCGGAGGAGACCCCTACGTGGGCAAGCTCCTCGTCAAGCAGGCGATTGAGGACTACGGCCCAGCTCGCGTTGTAGACGTTGACGAATTGCCTGACGAGGGCTTGATCATGACCACAGCCATCATCGGTGCTCCCACGGTCATTTTGGAGAAGATCCCGGCTGGCACCGAGTTCCGATCCGGCATCGGGGCTCTCGCCGCCTACCTGGGCTCAGATCCGGTGGCTCTGATGCCCATAGAGGTAGGTGGAGTGAACACCCTGGTTCCGATTGCCACTGCGGTGGAGATGGGGATCCCGGTCGTCGACGCGGATGGGATGCGCAGAGCGTTCCCCCAGATCGAGATGACAGTGTTCACTCTGCACAGCTTGAAGGCGGCGCCCATGTCGATTGCCGACGAGAAGGGCAACATGTGCGTTTTCGAGGCCAACACCAATCAGATCGCCGAGTCATTGGCTCGGGCCGCTGTGGTACAGCTGGGATTGGCCAACGCGATCAGCTGCTACCCCATGACGGTGGCCGATGTCCGCCAATGCGGAATCCACGGTTCGATGACCTATTGCACCGAGGTGGGGAGGCGCCTCTCCCAGGTCCAGAGGGGCGCACCCGGGGCTTGGGATGAGCTGCTGGCCTATACAGAAGCTGCGCTTGTCTTCAGCGGAAAAGTCATCGACATCGATCGCCGCACCACCGAGGGCTTCGCCCGCGGCACCGTGGTTCTCGAGCATCTCGATGATCCCTCTCGGACCCTGCGAGTGGAGATTCAAAATGAGAACCTCATCGCGTTCGAAGACGGGGAGGCGGTAGTGACGGTTCCTGACCTGCTGTGCCTGCTCGATCACGAATCGGCAGATCCGATCACCACTGAGGGTTTGGCTTTCGGCCAACGCCTAGACGTTCTGGCCATGCCGTGCGCTCCCGAGTGGCACCGCGACGGGATGCTCGAACTCGTGGGTCCTCGTGCCTTTGGCTACGACATCGACTATGTGGACAGCTGGAAGGACCGGCGATGAAGAATCTGCGTATCGGTGTGGATGTGGGCGGTACCAACACCGATGCCGTGGTGGTCGGACCGGGCGGGGCGGTTATTGCCGAGGCCAAGGCCGCCACCACACCCGACCCAATTGACGGCATAAAGGCTGCTGTGGACGCCGTCATGGCCCAGGTGGACAAGCCCCAGTCTTTGGGCAAGGCGATGCTGGGCACAACCCATCCGGCCAACGCCATCATCCGCCGTCAAGACCTCGACAGGGTAGGAGTGCTGCGCCTTGCCGCGCCCTCTTCACTCGGAGTGCGCCCCAGTGCGGCATGGCCCGAGGACCTGCGTCAGATCGTGATCGGCCCCAGCATGATCGCAGAGGGGGGGTTCGAGTACGACGGGTCGCCTATCGCTCCGCTGGACGAGGATGCGGTGCGGCGCTTCGGGGCGCAATGCGCGGAAAGCGTGGCCGCGATTGCCGTGTCTTGTGCCTTTAGCCCTGCTGCCACGGACCATGAACTGCGAGCAGCGGAATTGCTGGCTGAGGAATGCGGGCCCGACATGACGGTGTCGCTCAGCCACACGGTGGGATCACTCGGCCTGTTGGAGCGCGAGAACGCCACGATCCTCAATGCTTCGCTGCTGACTGTGGCCAAACGGGTGGTCGATGGGTTTCGCAACACCATGGCTGAAGCAGGACTCGAAGTTGATAGCTATCTGACGCAGAACGACGGCACCCTGATGACCGTCGAGGAGGCCGATCGGTACCCCGTGCTCACGGTGGGTTCTGGTCCCACCAATTCGATGCGGGGTGCGTGCGCTCTGGCCGGACTCGCCGATGCGCTCGTCATCGATGTCGGGGGCACCTCGACTGACGTGGGCATCCTGGTCGACGGGTTTCCTCGCGTCTCCACCGCCGCGGTCGAAGTCGGAGGCGTTCGGACCAACTTCAGGATGCCCGATCTCATCTCGATGGGCCTGGGAGGCGGCACAGTCATCCACACCGGAGAGGTCGATGGAAATGGAGAGATCAGGGTAGGTCCCGACTCAGTGGGCTACAACGTGATCACTCAATCCATCTGTATGGGCGGAGACACCCTGACCCTTTCCGACGTCTCGCTGGTTGCGGGCCGGATGGACGGGTTCGGCGATCGGTCGCTGACCGAAGGAGTCGACCAGGACACTGTGGCTGCGGCCATCGACTGGGTCGATGGCCGGATTGCGGTGCTTTGCGAGAGGATGAAGGCGTCCAGCACGCCGCTTCCCCTGATGGCGGTGGGCGGCGGAGCCCACTTGGTGCCCGAGCAGATCGCTGGCGTCAGCGAAGTGCTCTGGCCCCCTCATCACTCCGTGGCCAATGCCTTTGGAGCAGCCATCGCCGAGGCTGCCGGGTCTGTCGACAAGGTGTACAGCTACGACGCCTCAAGCCGGGAGGCCTGCCTGGAAAGCGCCTGCGAAGAGGCCAAGGACGCGGCCGTGCGGGCCGGCGCCGAAGAGGCCAGCCTGCGGATCACGAGCGTGGCCGAGATACCCATGACCTATGTGCCCGGCGGGGGTTGCAGGGTTATGGTCAAAGCCGTCGGCCCACTAGCCGAATAGGTGCTCTTCCGGGCTCGGGCGACGTCGCAAACGGCAGGCCGGTAGAGATGTCTGAGCAGATGCGTGTGGTCGACGCCCACAACGACTTGCTGTGCGCTGTGCTCCACCAGCGGGAGCGGGGCTTTAGCGACCCCTTCGGCGATTTCTGGCTTCCCCGGTTGCGCACCGGCGGTGTCGCCGTGCAGTTCTTGCCGGTGTTCACCGAAGACCAGCACCTCGGGGAAGGAGCTTTGCGGCGGGCGCTGCTCATGCTGGAAGAGGCCAGGAACATCGCGTCGGTCCACTCCTCCGAGGTGGCGATCGTCGAGACCTCGCCGCAAATGGCCGACGCACTGGCAAAGAACAAGATCGCGTTGATCTTGGCCGTGGAGGGCTCTGAGCCCATAGGCCATAGCCTTGGCGTGCTGGACACTCTTTGGCGCTTGGGTGTGAGGTGCATGTCATTGACGTGGAACCGCCGCACGATGATGGCCGACGGCGTGGGCGAGGCAGCCACTGGCGGGGGCTTGACGGATTTGGGTATCGAAGCCGTTGCCGAGATGGAGCGCCTCGGCATCATCGTCGACGTCAGCCATTTGTCCAACCCAGGCGTCGACCACGTCTCCGCTATAGCGACCCGACCCTTTGTCGCGACCCACTCCTCGTGCCACGCTCTGCACCCCCACCCCCGCAACCTCACCGATATCCAGATGCGGGCCATTAGGGACTCAGGGGGCGTGGTAGGAATCAACTCGTTCGGCGCATTTTTGGCCGCCGATCAGCCCAAACTGGGCGATTATGCAACCCACATCGAGCACGCGGTCCGAGTCGTAGGAGCGCACTCTGTCGGCCTCGGATGCGACTTCATGGACGATCTGTTGCAGATCATCGACCCAATCCTGGGGGGCGGCCTGGTTGACACGGAGAACCTTCCGATTATCGACGGCATGCGCGATCCGACGGATCTAAAGGCGTTCACCGAGGTGCTGGCCGGCAGGCTCGGGGCGGAAAACGCACGTCTCGTGGCGGGAGAGAGCTGGATTGACTTCTTGGCGGCAGCTCTGCCCCCCGGAACCGTCGATTCAGTGGGATGATCGAGGCGGTGTCCGCCCCATCCAAACCGTTGACGATCAAGCAGTTGATTGCGGCCGGCGTGCTCGGCGACTGCAAGGTTGTCGCGGGAGGCGAGGGTATCAACCGCAAAGTTTCCGACATTGCTGTCACCGACCGGTGCGATGAGACCATCCCGGTGTCGCCGGATCAGCTGATCATCCTGGACGGGAGCGCGCTCCGCCCCAATTCTTACGCCCTTGACATCGGCTTGCGAGCAGTGCGCGATGGCGAGGGCGCTGGGCTCGTAGTCGTCAATGCGGCATCGCCGGCAGGGCTCGCTACCCGGCGTTTGGCTGAGCGTTTCCAAACCGTGCTGCTTGAATCGAATGCCCCCGATTTGCTGGCAATGGCTGCTTCGGCCAGGGAGCTCCTGCTTCAGCCCGCTTTGCACCAGGCAACCATGATGCAAAAGATGCTGCGGGGCATGGCCCGCGTGTCCACGGTTGAGGACACTTTGGCGCTCGTTGGCCAGATTCTGGGACGACCGTGTTCGCTGGTAGAAGCTAGCGGCGCAGCAGTGGCAGGCCCAGACGACGCGGTGAACCCCGACGTCTTGGGTGACCATTCGGTGATCCACCCCGATACTGGCGCTTCAGGTGAGCCGGGAATGGTGTGCCCAGTGATCGTCGTGCCAGGAGAGCCAGCCCGTTTCTGGCTGGTGTGCATCCTCTGCGATGGAGACGATGCCATCTCGGGGACTGGACTGGATCTTCTCGGCGTGGCCTCGTGGGCGGTGGGCTCCTATCTGGTTCGGGACCGCCTCTCCGGTGAGCGCGATGCGCGGCACCGGCTGGCTCTGTTGAACGAAGTAGTCGGTGGCGGAGAGCTGCCGGATGAGACGATTCTGGCCCAAATGGCCACTTTCGGCTGGTCGGCGACCGGTTGGGTCACCGCTTTCCATGTCCAGCTTTTGGGGCAGGTTGACGCCGCTTGGGTACTTGTCAAAACCGATGCCTTCTCCGACCTGCTTCAATCCGCTGGCCTGGAAGGACCGCTCATCGAACGAACAGACGGTTGGTCGGGCTGGGTCTGCCTGCCAGAGGAGCCCGCCGTGACGAGCTATCCGAAGATTGCGCGCCAGCTGCGGGGCGCCTTGACAGAGCTGATCGACAGCCCGGAGACCATCGCTGCCCACGCAGGAGTGGGGCGTCCAGCCCAAGGGTTGCCCGGCCTGCGCTCAAGCCTCGCGGAGGCCCGCCAAGCCGCGGCCCTCGCCGGTGCAGGCGCGCCAAACCGCGGTGCCACGGTTCGCCATATCGACGAGCTCGGAATACAGCGGATCATGCTGGGCTGGTACGGATCAGCCGACTTCAGCCGGGTGGCTGACGCCTTCCTTGAGCCCCTTCGCGCCATCGACGCCGACGGCACGTTGTTGCGCACATTGGAGGTGTATTTGGACTGCCAATCGTCGGCCACGAACGCGGCCGCGTTGTTGGGGGTCCACCGCAACACTGTCATGAACAGAATCGATCGGGTTGCCAGCACACTTGAGGTGAATCTCTTCGACCCCGAACAGCGCCTCGCCCTCCAACTCGTTGTCCGGATGCACAAACTCGACCACGATGACCACAGTCGAGCACTTTGAGATTGCGGTAGTGGGCGGAGGCATCGCGGGCGCGTCCGCGGCCTGGGCTCTGGCCCAACAAGGACATCAAGTTGTCGTAGTCGAGCGTGAGGGGTCCATGACGGCACACAGCACGGGCCGATCGGCAGCCCAGTTCCTGTTGTCCTATTCCGGGCCGGTCAACCGAGCGCTGAGTGCGGCATCCCAGCCATTCCTAGAAAACGATGCCGATGGCTGGGCCGACCACAGGCTTTTGGTGCCCCGGGCAGTGCTGTGGGCCGCCACCGATGACGGCGATGAACAGCTCGACGCCATCGCCGCAGCCAACCAGTCGATTGATTCAGCCTGCGAGAGGCTCGACGGCAACGGGGCCCGGGCTCTTTGCCCGGCACTCGACCCGTCTTGGGTCCGTGGGGGGGTTGTTGAGTACGGCGGATTCGACATCGACGTGGCCGAGCTGCACCAAGCGTTCATTCGTTCGGCCCGTAGCGCCAATGCCATGCTGAAGCGCCACAGCGGGGTGCGGCGCCTAACCCGCCGAGGCACAGGATGGGAGCTGGAAACCAGCGGTTCTGTCATCCGATCCAAGATTGTTGTGAATGCCGCAGGGGCATGGGCCGACGAGATAGCAGAGATGGCAGGGGCGGAGCGCCTGGGCCTGACCCCCTACCGCCGTACGATTTTTACGTTTGCCAGCTCGTACGACAGCGAGAATTGGCCGTTGGTGGTCGGCGCGGACGAGAGCTTCTATTTCAAACCGGAGGGCGCAGGCCAGCTTCTGGGGTCGCCGGCCGACGAGCATGCCGAAATGCCGTGCAATGCCAAACCCCGGGAGTTCGACATCGCAGCCGGCATCGAGGCGATCAACCGGGCGACCCTGCTCGAGATTCGCTCCATCCGATCCGCCTGGGCTGGTCTGCGAACGTTCTCTCCGGACCGCGACCCAGTGGTGGGATTTGACCGCGACGTTGCAGGCTTCTTCTGGTGTGCGGGCCAAGGAGGAACTGGCATCCAGACCTCGCCAGCTGTTGCCTGGTTGACTGCCCTGTTGATCAGCCCCGAGTCAACTGGGCGATCTGACCTAGGCTCTCTCGCTCCCATGGTCAGCCCTGAGCGATTCACAGTCGCCCCTCGGCCCTCGAGACCACACTCGCAAGAGCACAACTGACAGCTCTCGCAGGGCCAACGACAGGTCGATGAGCAGTGCATGGTTTGCACTGTCTGATGGCGATTTATCAGCGATCTGCCCATTGAGTGCCTGATTGCCAGACCCTTACCGTGCTTTCTTGAGCAACTACGCCCAGAATCAGGGGGGATCCGATGCAGGCGCTAACTGCCAAATGCGCAATCCGACTTCTTGGTGCGGTGATCGCGCTATCGCTTTTCGCCGCGGCCTGTGGCAACGACGACGACTCCGACACGGCGCCTGCGCCGACGGAGGCAGTGTCGCAGGAAACGGCCGCGCCCGAACCCACCGAAGCGGCTCAGGCCACCGCTGCGCCCGAGCCCACTGCCGAGCCGGCGCCCGAGCCGACAGCTGCGCGCGAGCCGTGGAAGATCGCTTATCTATCGGCCAGCTCGGCAAACACGTTCCTATTGGCTTCGGTGGGCGAGATGGAGCGGCTCGCCGATGAGAACAACATCGAAATGGTGGAGTTCGACGCCCAATTCAACGCTGATCTTCAGACCACACAGCTTCAAGATGCGGTTACAAGCGGACAGTACGACGGCATCATTTTGGTCGCATTGAACGGCCCTGGCCTGGTCCCCGACGTCGAAGCCGCTTTGGATGCTGGCCTCGAAGTCGTGCTGTTCAACCAGATCGTTGGCGACGACCTCTCCACCAACGAACCGCAGGTCGACGGTGTGGCCGCTTCGATCATGGCCCCTCCAGTCGTGACGGGAGAGCGGGCCGGTCAGCTCACCATCGCTGCGTGCGCCGATCTGGATCCGTGCCGTGTTGTGTATCTCTACGGCATCAAGGGCTTTCCTCTTGACGTCGCGCTTCGCCAGGGATTCGACAATTCCACCTCCGGCCAGTCCAACATCACGGTCGTCGCCGAGGGCGAGGGCCAGTACCTCGGGCCTGAAGGGGGCATAAACGCCATCCAAGACATCCTTCAGGCTGAGCCCGATTTCGATGTGGTCGTCGGCGCTGATCAGTCGCTCCAGGGAGTGGAGCTCGTGCTGACCGACGAAGGCAAGCTCGATGGCGTCGCGCTCATCGGCCTCGGCGGTTCTTCGCCCGCGATCGAGGGGGTCAGAGACGGACGCTGGTTTGCCACCGTGTTCTACGCGCCGGCCAGCGAGGGGCGCTTGGCGATGGAGGCCATGATCGCCGCTCTCGAAAACGGCACCTACACCGGCGGTGTTGATCCCAATGCCGATTTCGTCGACGATGGCATGGTGACTGCGGCCAACGTGGACCAGTTCACTGCCGAGTGGGATGGCTGACAGCGCCACTCACGTCGAACTAAGGGGAATCTCCAAGCGGTTCGGGACCACCCAGGCAGTCGACGAGGCCAGCCTGGCCATCAAGCGGGGCTCGATCCACGGCCTCGTGGGGGAGAACGGCGCGGGGAAGTCCACGATCGGCAAGATCATCTCGGGTGTCTATTCCGCCGACAGCGGCTCGATGCTGGTGAACGGGCGGCCTGAGTCGTTCCGCTCGCCCCGCCAGGCGTTCGGAGTGGGCATTACGACCATCGCCCAAGAGCTGTCGCTCCTAAAGGACCGCAGCGTGGCCGACAATGTGTTCTGCGGTGTGGAGGCCACTCGATTCGGGTTTATCTCGCGCCGCGAGACCCATCGCCGGTTTGCCGAGTTGACTGCGGACACTGGTATTCGCCTGAACTCCGAGCCGACGGTGGGGAGCCTCTCGGTGGCAGAGCAGCAGTTGGTGGAGATCCTGCGGGCAGCCGCCCGGGGGGCCGAGTTCGTGATTATGGATGAGCCTTCTGCCCGCCTCTCGGGCACCGAAAGAGACCAGCTTCACCGGCTCCTGCGGGAGATGCGGGGCCGGGGGGCAACGGTCTTGTTGATCTCCCACTTCCTCCAAGAAGTGCTCGACTTGTCCGACGCTGTCACGGTGATGCGTGACGGCCGGATCGTGCGAACCGCTCAAGCACGTGACGAGACGGCCGACTCGCTCATCGAAGCCATGATCGGGCGCCAGCTAGCCAGCAACTACCCGCCCAAGGCATTGCGCACCCCATCCGGGGAATCCGAGCAGGACCCAATCCCTGCACTTCGCGTCAGGGGACTGCGCTGGCCTGGGTTGGGAGCAGAACACGGCCTCGACCTCGATGTGCATAGCGGCGAGATCGTCGGAATTGCCGGCCTTGTTGGAGCAGGCAGGACGGAGTTCGTGCGGGCTGTCTACGGGGCAGACCCGAGGGTCGAAGGTGAGATTCAAATTGCAGGAGACCCGCTGATTCGACGCTCCAGGCCGATGCTCGGCGGGGGGCTGTGGCGGAATCGGCCGAATCCAACTCATGCGATCCGACATGGATTGGGCCTCATCCCCGAGTCTCGTCGGGACCAAGGCCTGCTTCCCGACAGAAGCCTCCGAGAGAACGTCAGCCTTCCCCACCTGAAGCGGACCACTAGAGCTGGCATCGTCGCCCGGCGCGTCGAGCGCATTCTTGTTGTCGCCGCAGTGGCAGGCGCCGAGGTGAGAGGCGGTGGCTTGGAGACTCCCATCCACCTGCTCTCGGGCGGGAACCAGCAAAAGAGCCTCTTCGCCCGGTGGATGGTCCCCGGCCTCGAAGTCTTGATCGCCGACGAGCCGACCCGAGGTGTGGACGTGGGGTCCAAGCGGTCGATCTACGAATTGATCACCTCGGCTGCCAGCCGGGGGCTGGCCGTTCTGATTGTTTCGTCCGAGCTAGAGGAGCTGATTGGGATCTGCCATCGCATCGTCGTGATGAGAGCCGGCCAATTCGTGGCCGAGTTCACCCATCCCGATCTCGATGAGGCGCAGATCTTGCGCCAAGCCTTTGGTGGAGAACCAACTTTGTCATTTTCTGATCGGACTGCAGGGTCGAAGTGAACGCCAAACCCTTCGCAACGCTGGCCCGATACGGGATCGTTTGGGTGACGCTGGCGCTTTTCTTGGCGCTGGCCTTCACCACAGACGGGTTCTTGACCGGGCCCAACCTCCGCAATGTGCTCGACCAGCAGGCCACCCTGCTGATTGCCGCATCGGTGGCCACGCTCACCATGATCGCCGGCGGTTTCGATGTGTCGATATCAGCCGTTGCCGTGGCCGCCCCGCTCGTCGCCCTTCGAATAGAGAACGCCACCGGCTCTGTCGTCCTGGCGATCTTGGCAGGATGTGTATTCGGCCTGCTTGTTGGGGTGGTGAACGGGTCGGTCGTGTCGTTCGCCAAGATCAACTCATTCATAACCACGCTGGCAACGTCTTTCATCGTGTTTGGGATCGGATTCCTCGTGAGCGATCGGAGCATCATGCGCCCAGAAAGCGAGGAGTACCGCAACATCGCCCGGACTCGGGTCGCCGAGCTGACAACAGCAACGTGGATCTCGCTGGGGGTGGTGGCCATTGCCTGGATCACGCTGTCCGCCACCCGCTTCGGGCGCCACGTTTACGCCACCGGCGGCAACCTCGAGGCAGCCAAGCTTGCCGGCGTCCGTACCGGCAGGATCATCGTCTTGGCATTTGCATTGTCTGGGTTGGCCGCGGGTCTCGCCGGTGTCGTCGCATCATCGAGGGCCATCAGCGCCACCCCGTCTGACGACTTCAGCTTCGTCTTCGGGGTCATTGCCGCCATCGTCGTCGGCGGCACATCCATTGCCGGCGGCACCGGCGCAGTGTGGAGGACGCTTTTGGGCGCTCTGTTCATCGCCTTCATGGTCAATGGCTTCAACCTCCACCAGATCGACCCCATTTGGCAGCGCATCATCCAAGGAGTTGTGATCCTGGTCGCGGTCGCTGCCGACGCCTGGTCCCGAAACCGCCGAACCTGATCCCAACCCAATGAAAGGTATTCCGTGAAGATCCACATCGTCATCCCCATCACATCGGACCAGTTCAACGAGCAAGTCGAGAAGGAGGCTCGGGCCTTCCTCGGATCTGACATCGACCTGGAGATCTCGCACCTCGAATCTGGGCCTGCCTCGATCGAGTCCTTCTACGACGAAGTCCTTGCTGGCCCGCCCATAGTCGCCGAGGTGGTCAAAGCGGCAGACTGCGGTGCAGATGCGGTGTTCATCACCTGCTTCGGTGACCCCGCCGTCCCCGCAGCTCGAGAGATAGTCGACATTCCCGTCGTCGGCGGCTTCGAGCCTGCCATCGCTACGGCGCTGACTCTCGGCGAGCGGTTCTCAGTTGTGACTGTGCTGGAGAACGTGGTCCCGATGATCTCCGGTCTCGTTGCCCGGATGGGCGTCAGCACTCGCCTCGCCTCCGTCGAGGTGATCGACACTCCAGTGCTCGAGCTGCACGACGGCGACTCGCTCCTGAAGAGCCTGTTTGAGGCGTCATGCCGAGCCATCGAGGCCGGCGGTGCCGACGTTCTGGTGCTGGGCTGCACCGGCATGCTCGGAGTCGCAGCCACTCTCCAAGCCGAACTTGAAAGGGAACTCGTCCGAGTTCCGGTGGTCGACCCCACCGGGGCCTCACTGGGCCTACTGCAGACGCTTCAGTCGATGGGCCTCAAACCCAGCCGCAAGACCTACATGCCTCCGCCACCCAAAGGCTGAACGAACGACCAGACGGCCCGAGAGCTTCTCGAATTGCGGGAGTTTGTGGCTGAGCCGGCTCCCTTCTTTGTCGACTGACCTGCGCTATCAGCATCCGGCACCGCCCGCATCGGGAGAGAGAGTGCCTATGTCACAGGAGCAGGGGGTTGGGGACCTCGTCGATGCCGAATTCACGGCAGAGATCGATCAAGTCGTCGGGGATTGGGTTCGTGGTCTTGGGTGGATTGAACCGTTCGGGGTGCTCACCGGGCTCGCCGAACAGGGCGACGGCTTCGAGTTCCATTCTGGGGTCACGGCTGATGCGGTAGCGGACCCCGCCGATTGAAGCGTTGAATGGGGCGGCGGCCAGCTCTTGGGATGGTCCGTAGTCGCTGCCGGTCGAGTGTGACGCGGTGACACCGAAGTTCACGAAGACTGAGCGGTCAGTCAGATCTGCCAAATCGACCGGACTCGGCACGGTGAGTTCGCTGAGGCCGTCGCGGTCTCGCATTTGTGGTGTGATCACACCTGTTCGGCTGTATTTCTCGACATATGCAGGCCTCGGGTCGCCGAGTCCCAGGTAGCAGGTACCGAATTTGCCCTTGTGGGTCGGCGGTGGTCCGAATCGCCAGGCGTTGCTGTCGTTGAAGTAGGCCGGATGATTCTCAACGTTGTGGATGCGCCAAAGCTGGGTGTCGGGGGTGATTCGGATGGTCGGGAAGCTTGACCAATCGGTCATTGAGCCAGGCGTTCTGCCGTTCGTTGGGCTGCTTGGCGGAGATCTCCTGGGTCGTTGCCCTGGGCGAGCCACTCAGCGGGGGATAGGCCGTCGAGGTCTTCGTGCTGTGCTGTTGAGGCCCATGAGGCGATGAGGTACGGGTCGGCTTCCTTGTCAAGGGAGTCTCGGAACGCGCCGATGATGTGGCGGACTTCGGTTCGGATTTCCTGCTTGTCGATATCGAGCTGCCAAGTTGGATACCAAGTGGTGCCACGTCCGGGGAGGCCCAGTAGAGACCCGGAGGTTTGTCGTTTCGACAGAGCCTGGCGGGTGACACCGAGAAGCTCCGCAGCTTCAGATGTGTCAATGCGGTCGCCGACTAACCGCGACCACCTGGCGCTGGCGATGGCTTCCTCGGCTGCCCTTGTGCCGAGTTCCCGGGCTTCGTCAGCGCCGATCTCGTCGATGTCTCGTCGAGCGGGTGACAGACGCTCCAGAAACGCGTCGACGAGCAGGGCAACGCGTTCTGCCCGAGGCCGTTGGGTTCCATCGCTGTCGACAGGGGAGATCTCATTTTGCTCGCGTTGGTAAGCAACCCGCCCTTCATCTGGGGAGTGGTAGCTGATCAGGTCTGCAAGGAGTTCGAGGACGAAGGAGCCGTGGTCAGACGAGTCCAGTGCTTGCATGTCTGATGTGTGGGCGAACTTGGCCTTGGATGGGGCAGCCATGCAGCAACCCTAGCCGTCAACCCGTCAACCGTCAACCCGTCAACTCTCCATTTGGGGTGGGTTGAGGCCCCGCCTTACTACCCCCGGCCCTTCGATGCATCCGTCCGGTCGTCGTCGAGCCAGGGTGATCCGTGGATGTGGTGCCATCTTCTTGGGCGGGCCAAGGCCCGTTCCACCTTCTTGCGCTCCTTTTTCCGCTGCTTGCGGCGGCTACCGCCGTTGCCCAACTTGAAGGCGATGGCTCTGCGAATGGTGTTGAGCCATCTGGGCTTGCCCTGGTTGTCGATTGCCTGGAGGGTGAAGTAGCCGTTGATGGCCATCTCTGAGGTGGCGGCAGTCGGGACCCCCACGAACCGGCCTGGCAGCAGTCTCGTGAGGTTAACCCTCCGCCTTTCGAAGCCCGACCAGCTCATATGGTCCTCCGCGTAGACGGTGATTTCCCGCCTGCCTCGCCAAAGCTTGCGGTATGCGCCGGTCACCACACACAGCACGTATTCGTCGAGCACGTCGAGGGCGTCCTGCGACCCGGAGTCGCATGCGTCGCATGCGCAGTCGGGGATCACTTCCAACACTGCGGCGGGGTCGCCTGCGCCTAGTGCGACGGCTGGCCATTCAGCTTCTTCGAAGCCGGTCATTGCCACAACGAGTGGGATTGCGCCCGGCGTCCGCGGCACCGCCCGGATCGTGCGAGCCGCTGGGAATCTTGGCGGTTCCTGCCAGACCACTTCCGCTTCTGGCTCTATCTCGGCCAGGCCAGCGTCGGTCAGCGCCTTGAACCAAGCATCGCCCCGAGCAGCCAAGATCTGCCACCTTTGCGGGTTGGTAACCCGGGAATACTCCTCGTCCAGGGGCATGCGATCAGGGTGAGGGTCCGGCCACTGGGCCAGCCCGCGTCCCTTCTCGACGAACGCAGCATCCACCGCGGCTACTAGCTCTTCGACAGAACCCACCGCACCATCATGACCTCACCTGTAGCAGCGCACGCACCGATTTCATAGCTGGGTGATAGGCCTCAGCCGAGCAGTTTCCGCTCCAATTCTTCGGCCGTAACAGCATCAGACCCAAACGTGCCGTCGGCAATCTGTCGGTCCATTTCTGACTCTTGGGCACGAATCCGAGCTTCGGTGCCGGAGGGTTCAGATTGACTCGATCCCATCCGCAATTCCGATCCAATGGCAGTTTACTGTTATTGTGCCAGTTCAGCGGCTTGTGCACCGTATCTCTGTTGTGCTGCCTGACGGCTGACGCCGAGCATGAATCCGATCATTGCCCATGACCAGTCGTCCTCTCTGGCGGCGGCAACTGCCTGAGCTAGTTCAGTCTCAAGTCTGTCGCGTTGGTCGGCCAGCCTCCCCACCAGCTTCAGCGATGAGGAGTCAATGAACTTCAGATCTGCCGGGTCGACCTCGTCAGCCCACTTTTCGAAGGCAGCAAGTTTTTCGGCCCACTTTTCTTCTCGACTGCCCATCAGTTCCACACTCCCTTCAAGTATCTAAACCGGGCGGACATCGCATGTATCACCGTCAGGCCGTCTTCATCATCCAGGACGCCGATCTCCAATGGTTCAGCGGTTCTAGATGGTCCGACATAGATGATGAATTCAGGGTCATCAGTCCCTATCACAAGCTGGTGGTGCTTTAGTGCGTGAGTCATGTCATTGTCGCTGATGCCGTGCTTGCGAGCACTTGGCGCGATAACGGCCCTTTCAAGGTAACGGTCCATCGGGTTGATGTCAACAAAAGTTGACACTCGGGTTGGGTGGGGCCGCTACCGGCCGATATTGGAGGGGAACTTTAATGCGAGGGTGTGACAGGCAGGGATCGATGATCGCTCTAGATCGCCAAGCCGAATCGTCTCCCTGCTCTATCAACTGACCAGCGCCATCAGCAGCGCTCAGGGACGTTCGAGCGGTATCTGACCCCTTATATTGTTCGGCGATGGAGAAGGCGGCTTTGTTCGATGCTGTTGTGGCCCAACGTCAGCGCTTGATCGGCGTTCTCGACGGCTTGAACGACGAGCAGTGGAACGCGCAGTCGTTGTGCGAGAAGTGGCGGGTGCGCGATGTGGTGGGTCACTTGGTCACAATCTTGGACATCCCCGTTGGACGTTTCCTGTGGCGGTCGTTTCGGGCCCGGAGCTACGACAATTACGCTGCCGACGTGGCTTGCGAATACGAAAAACAAGAACCCCGAAACAATAAAAAAAATAACCGCCAGCTAGCCGATAAGCGGATAGCCCCGCCGATTGTCGGGCCCATTGCGCCGTTGGCTGATGTCCTGATCCACACCCGCGACATCGAGCGGCCACTCGGAATTCCAGCAACGCTGCATCCTGAGGGCCTGCGCGCCGCGCTCGATTACTGCTGCGGTGGCCGAGCCTTCGGCTTTGTGCCTGGAAAGCGCACCAAAGACCTTCGATTCGAGGCAACTGACATGGATTGGTCCGCTGGTGACGGGGCACTGGTGTCAGGCACGGCGGAGGCGATCTTGTTGGCAGTCACCAACCGACCCATCGCAGTGCCCGATTTGAGCGGAGACGGCGCCGAGATGCTGGGCAACCGCATCGGCTGAAGCCTCTGAAGCAGCGCCGGTCGCTGTGCCTATGCAGGGCGAGAGGCGAGCAGGTCGGCGGCTTGGGTGGCGGCGCGGTGGCCGCTGGAGAGGGCGCCGTTGACTGAGGGTATGCCCATGTAGTCGCCGGCCAAAAACAGGTTGTCGATGCGTCCGGCGAGCTGGCCGGGGATCTTCGCCATCTCGGCGAGCATTCCGGGCTTGCCCATGCACAGGGCCTTCTCCCAGCGGTACACCCGGTAGAACAGGCCGTCGTCATCGCCGGGAAGGGCCGAGCCGGGAGGGGCGTTTCGGCGAGCAGCGCCCAGCATCTGGCGCTTGACCTCTTCGTCGTCTTGCGCGATGAGCTCCTTGGCCCGATCGAGCCCGATGAGCAGGTCGAGGATGCTCTTGCCCGGAGGGGCGCAGGCGGGCAGGAAGGTGGTCCTATCCATCAGAAGCGGGGTGTCGTCGTGCTCCGGATAGAGCGCGCCATGCCAGCCGGGAGGAAGCGGGCGGTGGTCGAGGCCGATCACCACCCGGCAGCCAGTTGAGTAGCTGACGGTGCTGAGCGCGGCGTGGGTCTCCGCCGGCAGCTCGGGGATGAGGCCAGGCACCTGGGTGCCGGGCACGGCGCTGATGACCGCGTCGGCCTCGATCGTCTCGCCGTCGACGACGACGCTGGTCGCAGCTCCGCCTTCCACGGTGACTCTCCTGGCGGGGGCTGAAACCCGGGTCACGTCGGCACAGGCCGCGGCCAGGGCTTCACTCAAAGAGCCGATGCCCCGCTCGGGCATGTACACCTTGCCGCCGCTCAGCATGGTCTCTCCGATGTAGGCGCGCATCAGCGCCTGGCCAGCTGGGTCGGCATCGCCCAAGACCATCTTCAGCGGGCCGCTCAGCGACACCCGCAGCTTCTCGGGCACCTTGTGGCGATCGAGGTAATCGCCGTAGGACTCGTCGTCGTCGATCTCGGCGAGGCGGCTGTCGCTGGCGAAACTCAGGAGTTCCTCCTGGCGGTACATGTGCCGCATCACCTTGGAGCCGGCCCGCAGGCCCGAAGGCGAGAGGAAGCCCATGGCCTTGGCCGCGGGCAGCTGTCGCAGGAAGTTTCCGATCGATTGGTCGGGCGTCGTGGTTACCCACCGCCCGCCGCGGTAGTGGCCGAAGATCATGGTCGACTCCACCAGCGGCAGTTCCAGCTCCTCGCAGATGCGGAATGCGGTGTCGTAGGTGGTGGTGAAAACGAATGCGCCGTTGTCCACCGAGAACCCGTCCACCCTCTCGCCGATGCCGCGTCCGCCGGCCCGCTCCTTAGCCTCGAGCAGCAGGGGAGTGATGCCTCGCTTCTTGAGCTCGTATGCGGCGCTGAGCCCGGCGAAGCCCCCGCCCACGATGACAACCCGCCTGGTGCTCATACGAGACCCTCTCTTCTTGCCACCGTCCAGCTTCGGCGCAGGCGCCTTGTGCGAGGGCGCAGGTGCCTAGTGGACATATACGCAATGTACTGCCAACTCCACGCTCCTTTGGCGACGATGTTCTGCCAATATGGCCGTTACCGCTCGACGCCGACTGGGAGGAGAGACCGGTGGGAAAGGCAACTGAGACTGATCTGCCCGGTGTGGGGGTTCGCTTCGACTTGGAGACGAGCGCCGGCCGTTGCGTCGGTGTGGTCGTCCACCAGACCGGTCGGCGCGATCTGGTGGTCTACGACGAACGCGACGTCGACCGCGCCTGCGAGAGCGTGGTGCTGACTGAAGACGAGGGTCACACTCTCGGCGAGCTGTTGGGGGGCAACCCGGTTCTGGAGCATCTGGACGACGTCGTGCACCGCCTCGAGGATCTCGTGATCTCGTGGGTAACGGTAGACCCGAAGTCATCTCTTGCCGGGCTCACCCTCGCCGAGGCCGAGCTGAGGGCGCGAACCGGGGCGGGCGTCGTTGCGCTGGTCACCGATTCGGGCTCCATCCCCATCCCAGGCGGAGCTGACCGTCTTGAAGCCGGCGGCACGGCAGTGGTCGTCGGCGTCCCGGCCGCGGTGAAGGCGGCCACCAAGCTGCTGAACGAATCGGGCTAGCCCATGCACACGGGCGGCGATCTGTTTGTGATCGAGCTCGGGGCGGTGGTGCTGGTTTTGGCCATCGTCGCCCGCCTGGCTCGAAGGATCGGCCTGCCTGCGCTCCCGATGTACTTGCTGGTGGGGCTGGCTCTCGGCGAGGGCGGTCTCGTCGAGTTGCCGGCGTCGGAGGAGTTCATCGAGGTGGGAGCCGAGATCGGCGTCATCTTGATGCTGCTCATGCTGGGACTCGAGTTCTCAGCTCACGAGCTGATCGACAATGTGCGACGGTCGACGCTGGCCGGGATCGTCGATATCGCCTTGAACTTCCCGCCCGGATTCGTCGCCGGACTGCTGCTCGGGTTCGACCCGATCATTGCCGTTTTGCTCGGCGGCGTGACCTACATCTCGTCGTCGGGCATCGTGGCGAAGCTCGTCGCCGACCTCGACCGCATCGGCAACCACGAGACTTCGGTGGTCCTCAGCGTGCTCGTCATCGAAGACCTGGCCATGGTGCTGTATTTGCCCATCGTTTCCGGGGTTCTCTTCGGCGGTTCGCTCTTGAGCACCACCGTCACCGTCTGTGTCTCATTGCTGGTGGTTGTTGGCGTGCTCGGCGCCGCCTACTTTTTCGGCGACCGGCTGAGTGCTCTTGCTTTGAGCCAATCCAGCGAAGCGCTGTTGTTGACCCTGCTCGGCGGCACGCTTCTGTTTGCCGGCATTGCCGGACGCCTTAACCTGTCAACGGCGGTGGGGGCGTTCATCGTGGGCATAGCACTGTCAGGCGACATCGTCTCCCATGCCCGCGGCCTGCTGTTGCCGCTGCGCAACCTCTTCGCCGCCGTCTTCTTCGTGTTCTTCGGTCTGCAAGTCGACCTAAATCTCGTCCCTGATGTCGTCGTTGCCGCTGTCGTCATCGCCGCCGTGACCATCGCCACCAAGTTCGCCACCGGCTGGATTGCCGCCGGACGAGTCGCCATCGGCAAGCCCGGTCGAGCCCGGGCCGGCGCCGCCCTCATCGCCCACGGAGAGTTCTCGATCGTCATCGCCGAACTCGGTATCGCCCGCGAGAGCGATCTCGGCGCGCTTGCCGCCACCTACGTCATCATCCTCACCCTCATCGGCGCGGTGCTCTACCAGTACTCCGACTCCATAACCCTCCACACTCCAAGCGAGTCCTACCGCGCCCGGTGGCAGCGCAAATCCCGCCTAGCCGAACGGCTCCGCCAGCGCCGCTGGTCCCCAACCCGCTCCAACTAGCCTCCTTTCAGTCTTTGTTTTGGAGGAAGAGTTGACGACGAGAATTGTCTGTTGGAACATCGCCAAGAAGCATGCACCGTGGCGTGAGTTGGTGGCCATGGATGCCGATGTGGCTCTGTTGCAAGAGGCGGGTCAGGTTCCAGTAGACGTCGCTGGCCTGGTTGAAGTCGACTGTGTAGAACGCCCTGGTGATCTGTACGACCGTTGGCCGATTGTGGTGAAGCTGTCTGACCGAGTTGAGATTGAGTGGTTTGTGCCGGTGAGCCCGATGGAGAGACCCGGCGATGGGGAGATGCCGATAAGCGATGTGAGCACGATTGCTGCTGCCCGGGTAACCCCGAGAAATGCAGACCCATTCATCGTCGTGTCCATGTATGCCCGTTGGATCATGCCCCACTCATCTACAAACACCAAGTTCTTCAAAGTTGGGTACTCAGACGGCTCAGCGCACCGGATCATCTCAGACCTTTCGGCGTTCATCGGCAGTACCAATCCCAGCACCCATCGCATTTTGGCCGCGGGTGATCTGAACATGTTCTACGGAGCGACCGACGACAACCGGCTGTCACTCCCGGCGCGCGATCGCACAGTCTTCAAACGGATGGACGCGCTTGGCCTTGAGTTCCTGGGCCCCCAGTCGCCCCACGGCAGACAGGCCAGCCCGACACCCCAAGGATTGCCGGAGGACACCAAAAACGTCCCCACCTATTACACCCCCATAAGGTCGCCGGAGACTGCGGAGAATCAGCTCGACTACGCCTTCGCCTCTCGCGGCTTCCACGAGAGCATCAGCGTGAAGGCTATGAACGAGCCCGAGGAGTGGGGGAGCAGCGACCACTGCCGTCTCTGGATCGAAGTGGGCAAGAACGGCTGAACCGCTTCGTCAAACGGAAGGGCCGAATGTAAGTGAGGCTGCGGTTAGACCAAAGGTCGGTGGCGCTGCCAGGCCTACACCATGCTGGTTACGTTGCCTCCGCCGATGGCGACGACTCCGGTGGCGTTCAGTCCGCCTATGGCGACGATGCCGATGGAGTTGACCCCTCCCAGCGTGACCAGGCCGATGGCGTTCACGCCGCCGACGGTGACGATGCCCATTGAGTTGACTGCGCCGAAGGTCACCAGGCCCATTGCGTTCAACAATCCCAGTGCCGCGATGCCCAGGGCGTTGATACCCGCCATGGCGGCAAGCCCGATCGCATTGAAGCGATTGACGGCGACAAAGCCAACCGTGCACTTCTCCATTTTGGTTGCGTCTGACATATTCGCTCCTTCAACCTGGTCCCACCGTGGGTGCGATACTCGGTTGTAGCACAATTGCCTCGCTGTGCGTTGCGGTGATCCTGCTAGCCTCACTGGGTCCGGGCCGTTAGCTCAGTTGGCTAGAGCACCTGCATGACGCGCAGGGGGTCAGG
>VYDF01000049.1 GCA_009843565.1 Acidimicrobiia bacterium
AGAACAAGCCTCCGATTCCGAGACCCTCGCGGAAGCCTCCGAGGATTTAGAAGAGGGCGACGAAGACAGCGATACCGAGACTGTCGCCGAAACCGCAGCCGAAGAAGACGCAGCCAACGAAGACGAAGGCGAGAAGGAATCCTGATGGGCCAGAAGATCAATCCTTACGGATTCCGACTAGGAGTCACGACCGATTGGAAGTCGCGCTGGTTCGCCAACCGGCGGGAATATGGCGACTTCATCATCGAGGATTGGAAGGTGCGCGACTACCTGATGTCGGAGCTGCCCCATGCCGCCATCAGCCGCATCGAGATCGAGCGCACTCGCGATCGGCTGCGAGTGGACGTGCACACCGCCCGACCGGGAATCGTTATCGGCCGCCGGGGCAGCGAAGCCGACCGGCTGCGCAACGGCTTGGCCAAGATCACCGGCAACAACCGGGTGCAGCTCAACATCCAAGAGATCAAACAGCCTGAACTGGACGCCGCTCTCATCTCCCAGGGCGTAGCCGACCAGCTGGCCAACCGGGTGGCCTTCCGCCGGGCCATGAAGCGAGCGGTCCAAAATGCCCAAAAGGCCGGGGCTCTCGGCATTCGGGTGCAGTGCTCGGGCCGCTTGGGCGGCTCGGAGATGGCCCGCACCGAGTGGTACCGGGAAGGCCGGGTTCCCCTGCACACCCTGCGGGCCGACATCGATTACGGCTTCCGAGAGGCGCACACCACCTACGGCCGCATCGGCGTGAAGGTGTGGATCTACAAGGGCGACATCCTGCCCTACAAGACTCAGGCCGAAGACAAGATCAGCCGCGAGGCGGCCATGGCGGTCGGGGAGGCCTCCGGTTCGCAGAGGCCCCGGACTGTGGTGTCGTCAGCGGCGGCCCGGCGCCAAGGCGATGTCGACCGCCCCGAAGAAACCGAAGAGCCCGCCCCGCTGATCAAAGAGGCCGATCCCGAATTCGAGAAACTGCTTGAGGAGGAGGAGGACATTCTCCGCACCACCCGCGAGCACCGCGAGACGCCGCACTTCCGACCCGGCGATGCCGACTGATCCGCCATGTTGACTATCGACACCATCGAGCACCGTGAGGGCCAGGATCAGCCATGTTGATGCCCAAGAAGGTCAAGCACCGCAAACACCATCGTGGTCGCACCAAGGGTCACGCCAAAGGGGCCACCAGCGTGAACTTCGGCGAGTACGGCATCCAGGCCCTCGAGCCGGGGTGGATTACCGCCCGCCAAATCGAGGCCACCCGTATCGCCATCACCCGGCACATCCGTCGAGGTGGCAAAGTTTGGATCAACA
Source organism: Acidimicrobiia bacterium (assembly GCA_009843565.1). Lineage (GTDB taxonomy): Bacteria > Actinomycetota > Acidimicrobiia > Acidimicrobiales > Bin134 > Poriferisocius. The sequence continues at coordinate 1,303 of VYDF01000049.1, forward strand.
TCTTTCCCGACAAGCCGGTTACCGAGAAGCCGGCTGAAACCCGCATGGGCTCGGGCAAGGGCAACCCGGAGCGCTGGGTGGCGGTGGTGAAACCAGGCCGCATTCTGTTCGAGCTCTCCTACCACGACCGTGAGATGGCCCGCACTGCCATCGAGCGGGGTATCCAGAAGCTCCCTGTCAAAGCTCGATTCGTCGAGCGCCGGGAGGGGTGGTAGCGATGGCCCGTAAGACGACCTGGCAAGGCCTCAGCGACGCTGAGCTCATCGAGCGGCTGGACGAGGCCAAAGACGAGGTGTTCAAGCTCCGGTTCCAAATCGTCACCGGCCGCTTGGACAACAACGCCCGCCTGAAGCAGGCCAAGAAAGAGGTGGCTCGGGCCATGACCGAGTTGCGCATGCGGGAAATCCAAGCCGCCGAAGCCCTGGAGGCTGAGAATGTCTGATCCCACAACCGAAGTGCAGCCCGCCCCCCGGCCCAACGGCCGCAAAGTGCGGGAGGGAATGGTGGTGTCCGTCGGCATGGACAAGACCGCAGTGGTGGCATCCACCGACCGCGTCCGCCACCGCCGGTACAACAAGACCGTGCAGCGCACCACCCGCCTGTACGTCCACGACGAGACCAACGAGCTCGCCGTGGGCGACCGGGTGCGGGTGCAGGAAACCCGCCCGCTGTCCAAGAAAAAGCGGTGGCGGCTGCTCGAAGTGGTGGAGCGGGCCCGATGATCCAGCAAGAGACCCGGGTCAAAGTGGCCGACAACTCCGGGGCCAAAGAAGTGCTGTGCATTCGGGTGCTGGGCTCCTCCCGGAAACGCTACGCCACCATCGGCGACGTGTTCGTGGCCACCGTCAAAGACGCCATGCCCGGTGCCGCTGTGCGCAAGGGCGAAGTGGTGCGCTGCGTGTTGGTCCGGGCCAAAAAGGAGAAGCGCCGCAAGGACGGCTCCTATATCCGCTTTGACGAGAACGCCGCCGTGTTGATCAACGACCAACAGCAGCCGCGGGGGACCCGTATCTTCGGCCCGGTGGGGCGAGAGTTGCGGGACAAGCGGTTCATGCGCATCGTGTCTCTCGCGCCGGAGGTGCTGTAGCTGTCATGAAGGTTCGCAAAGGAGATCGAGTCCGGGTGCTCAGCGGCAAAGACCGGGGCAAAGAGGGCGAGGTCGTGTTCGCCTTTCCGACCAAGGGAACGGTGATCGTGGACGGCGTGAACATCGCCACCAAGCACCAGGGCCCCCGCCAGGGGATCATGCAGACCGGCATCATCGACAAAGAAATGCCCATCAAGGCGTCCAGTGTGGCCGTGATCAGCCCAGCCGACGGCCGTCCCACCCGAGTGGGGTACCGCTTCGATACCGACGGACGAAAGATCCGCATTTGCCGCCGCACCGGGGTGGACCTGTAATGGCTGCCGCTGCTACCGCCCCTCGGCTGCAAGCCCTGTACCGGGAAGAGATCCGCGACCAGCTCAAAGAGCAACTCGGACTGAACAACATCATGCAGGTGCCCCGCTTCGAGAAGATCGTTGTGAACATGGGCGTGGGCGAGGCCGTGGCCCAGGCCAAGCTGCTCGATGGAGCAGTGGCCGACCTGATCACCATCGCCGGGCAACGCCCCGTTATCACTCGGGCCAAGAAGTCCATCGCCAACTTCAAGATCCGCGAGGGCAACCCCATCGGGGCCAAGGTCACCCTCCGGGGGCCCCGCATGTGGGAGTTCTTGGATCGGCTCATCAACTTGGCCATTCCTCGCATCCGGGATTTCCGTGGCCTCTCGCCCCGATCCTTCGACGGCAACGGCAACTACTCGTTCGGAGTCACCGAGCAACTCATCTTCCCCGAGGTCGACTACGACTCCATCGACACCATCAGGGGCATGGACATCACAATCGTTACCACCGCAACCA
>VYDF01000048.1:0-1205 GCA_009843565.1 Acidimicrobiia bacterium
GTTCACCTCTGGTGCCCTCGCCGAACCCTGCAGCGAGCAAGAGATGGCGCAGCTTGGTTTCCGCTTCGTTAACCGGCCGCGCATTATCGGCGGGCGTTTCCTTAGGTTGTAAGGGAGGGATAGCGTGATCGAATGACAAGTTCGCCCCCCATTCCTAGATCCGTTCCCCGGCGATCGTACGGTCCAAGGAGCGGTGATAGTAGGCGTTGCGGAAGGTCTGCAAGCAATCGATGCATGACGACGTGCATACGGCAGGGCAGTCGTTGGCCACTTCAGCGGCTACCTGCACAATATCCTCGAACCGTTCCCACAGGCGCTCCAGCAGTCCGGACCCTCCGGGCATGGGGTCCCACAACAAAGCGTCCACCTCTTCCCGGTCGACATGGCCGATGACGAGTATCTGCAAGTCGTCCTTGTGCATGTCGAGCACCCGGGTGGCACCGATACGAAGTGCTTCCAGCACGCTGTACGCGGTGGTCTTGCTGTCGCATGCGGGTAGTGACAGCACGTCCGCCACGGTGTTGGCATGAAATCCGATTGGGCGGGGAGCGCGCCCGCAGCGTTCCTCGTGCGACTCTCGAAAATTGTCCCGTTGGCGCTCGGACGAAAGCGGTGAGACGCTTTGGCCGCAAACCGTACAGACAGGGTATCCGAACTCGCCATCCGCCATGGCGGCCGAAGCGCCGACATTGACGAGCCGTAGTCGGACGCCGCGGCGCAGGTGCACTGGCTGCGGTCCCCAGCGAAAGGCGCGTCCTCCATTGTGCTGATGAAGTTCAAGCCCGTGGACGGCGACCCCTAGCTGAAAGCGCAGTTCCTCTTCGTCGGAGATGTGCGACGTGTGGACGAGGTCCACGTCACAGACCGCGATGGTTTGCAGGATATTCCCTCCCAACGACGAACTCTCACGCTGGTTGGTCGGTTTGACTGCCTGATGCTCCGCCGACACTTCGAAACAGGGCATCTCCGCGTGCTCCTCGCCGGGATCACGATGAAAGCGCCGGGCAACGAAACGGTGTCCGTTGGCGTAAATGAGGTTGCCGGGGACATACTCGCGGATCGCGGTTGCCGGCATACGCGGTAAGCTGAAGTCCATGGCCCCGGTTCGCCAAAACGGAATCTCGGCCCATCCAACCACTGAACCGACTTCGAGCCCGTATCCGGGCAGACAACCTTCCGCCGCCAGCACGCTGAAGGTGTTGAAG
>VYDF01000048.1:1215-2759 GCA_009843565.1 Acidimicrobiia bacterium
CTGCCCTTGATCCGTTTCACGAAATTATCGCAGCGCCGGAACAACGCTTCGTCCTCGGGGTCAAGTGTTCCCTGGCGCTCGCGCCGGTCATTCAACCGGCCAATTTGGCGCATGGCCCAGCGGAGTCGGCGCCGTAGCGTCGATATGACTCCTTCCAGCTTGTCGGCGAAAGATTCGACATGGGTGCGCAGAACCGCTAGTTCGGCAACGTCGGCGTCCTCATCCGGCCAGCCCTGCACAAACACCTGCCGCACACGTGCGGTAAGATCCGGCAGGTTGCGCTGCACTATATTCCGGAGGTCATTTAAGTCGAACGGGGCATGTCGGAGTTCGCCGCCCTCGAAAAGGTAGTGTTCCACGCGCCGCGGTAGGCACCGATGTAGGACTTCCCGAATCTCGTTCCGTTCCGCTTCTGGCCGACTGGCTTGCCGACAGTAAGCGTGGAGGCTGGCGATCACCGTGGCGTGAGCATGCTTGGCAACCATCAATTCGTTGCGCAGATTGAAGGCTGGCGGGTCGATTCGCCCCGCAAGCAGCTTGGGCGGTTCGGCGAAATAGGCGCGGTCATGGGAGACCGGCCGACAGTAGGTGAGGTCCACGGCCATTCGGTGACGCCGCCCCGCCCGCCCGGCGCGTTGCCAGTAGTTGGCCGGTAGCGGTGGCACGTTGCGCATGAGCACTGAGTCGAGTTGCCCGATGTCGATACCCAACTCGAGAGTCGGTGTGCAGACGAGGCAATTCACGGCTTCGGAGGTTCCCTTGAACAGATTCTCCAGCCGTTCACGTTCCTCGTTCGGAACCATGGCCGTGTGTTCTTCGGGGCGGAGCATGGAGTAGGCGCCATCCAGAAGTTGCAGGTCGTAGTCGTCGCTATCTTCACGAACCCACTCTAGAGCGCCGTCGCAACGCCAGGCAGGGCAGCGGTCGTACGGCACGTTTTGCGTCGTCGAGCGCCTGCATTTTCGGCATCGCTTTACCCCTCGATTCGGACGTAGGCGCAGAATATCGCCGTTCACTTGATAAACGCCCTCGACATTGGGCAACGCCTGCCCCCTCGCGCCCTTGAGCCTTACCGGCACCAGTAGGCGCGCTTCAACCAGGAACTCGAACAAGCTCTCCAGGAGCGGTTCCGCAGCATCGCTTGCTGCCCCCCACTTTCTGGCGATCTGGCGTATGGTGGTATCGCCCCGATCACTCAGCCACTGCGTTACGTGACCTGGCTTTTCGTTAGGTTCCCGCTTTAGTTTGGTGCCATTAGGCGAGAGGAAACTTGGAAGATAGCCTTGTTGGATCTCCCGGTCGCCGTCCATCCAGTACTTGCTGAATATCTCGTGCTCGGGGTCGTAAAGGGCACGCTTGCGGCGCAGATAGTCAAGCAGGCTGGCGACGCCGTTGCGCAGGGCGTCCGGAGAAATTCCCAATTCGTGAGCGTGTTTCTGAATCCAGGGCAATGATGAATCGAGCCCCGCGTACTCCACCTTCATCCGTCCCCAGGGCTCGAGTCCGAGCGCCTGCCGCGCCGACAGCGCAACCTCGCGCAACAC
>VYDF01000048.1:2769-3168 GCA_009843565.1 Acidimicrobiia bacterium
CCGAGAGAGAGTCGCGTCGGCTTCCAGGAGATCGTCGAGGTACGCCGCCAGATCGCCGACCGATCGGGGGCTGACCTTGAAACCCTGCGCCATCAAAGCGCGCAGCCGAAAGCGGCGCGCGTGGTCCTTCATCCAACCGGCCTGGAACGCCGCATCCTGCCGGTTATCGCAGAACACCAGCAGCCGGCGGCGTTCGGCGTGTTGCACCATGTCTTGGGTAAGGACGTGCACATCCGCCACGTTGATCGCCCGTACGGGCCGTGCAGGCTCGCGATAGCGCCCTCCGACCCGCCGGCCAGTGGCGCCGCACGACAAACAACTCGTGAGCCGGCCGGGGGTCTTCCTGTTCTGCCGAATCGCGAAAAGCTGGATCGTGTCGCCGGCTTCCCCGCAGGAAAG
>VYDF01000057.1 GCA_009843565.1 Acidimicrobiia bacterium
CAGCGCTCACTCCATCTTCCGGTTCCCGAAGTCCGAGTGAGCCCCGCGGCACATAACGCCAGATATCTACGTCGCTACACTCCTTAAACCGCAGTCGCGGCACGGTTTCACCAGGCTGGGGAAAGAGCTGCTGCATCAGTCCTCTTCTATGCTGCTGCAGGGCTTCAAGCTTCCGGTTCTCAGACTCGATCAGGTCATCCAACGAGCTGAGGCAGTCAGCGATTCTTTGTTGTTCTGTTTGCCGCGGTAGCGCCACCTCAATGGATGCCAGATCCGAGGATTTGATCGCAGGATAGTTAGAGCCTGCACATCGGGCCAAGACATTGTCTACAAACGAATCCGTATGAATTAACTGACACAGAAACTCTGGGCATTCGTGTGCTCGAAGCTGTGCATAGCCCGTTGAAGCCACATACACGTTCCCATCGTTTACGTCGAAGAAAAGATTATTTCGTTGATAGGGCCGAACGGTTTGGTAGATGATTTCTTTGCGACTTAGTAGTCGTTGAGCACGGCTTGGGGCAGCGTCTCGAGTGATCCATTTCCGTTCGACAAGTATGCCGTTCTTGACAGATTCAAGGTCTATATAGATGAACCGCTCCGGCAAACCATCGTTTTTTGGGTTCACATCACTGGCGGATGATAGAGTCAGTAAGTCCCATTCGGGCAGGTCTCGAAACTCCGGAAATCGTAGCTTCGGCATAAGACTCAATGGTTTGTCGCCCGTCATTGCGCGCCCCCTTGCTCGTAGGCATTGAGTCCCGAGATGTCCCTGCCATGTGCCCGCTTGTTTAGGAGCGGAACAAGGTCGGCCATGAGAGCGAGTTCCTGCTCTCTACGCTCACGCCAGCCCAGGCCGAGAGGTTCCATCAGATCGGTGAGTTTCTCGCCATCAAAGATCATGCGTCGGAGGATGGTATTGACGAAGGCCCCGAGTGACTCGGTCGTTAGCCCGTGGGTTCGGGCAAGATTGGCGATCTCTTCCGCCTGCTTCTTGGCCTTAAACTGCTCATAGCCAGCCCGAACCGCGGTTTCGTCGAGGCCCTCGCCCTCCTTCAATGAACGGACGTACTCGGTAATCTCCTCCCGCTCGTCGAGGAACTTGGCGTCGGACCGGATCAACCCGATGAGCTGTTCGCGGCTAATCGTGAGCCTCTTCGGATCTTGGCCCGAGTACCTGGCAATCAGGCCCATGATGTAGTCGTAGTCGATGAGGGCAGAGGAGAAAAGGACGAATTCGAAATCGATCTGATCCGTCCTGGGACCGGTCTGCTCGCCGTCCCCGCCGGACTTGCCCTGCTGGTCCTTGAGGCGTCGGGCGGTTTCGAGGTAGGCACCGCGGAAGGCCCGGAGATCATCATCTGGAAGAGCCTGCTTGACCTGCTCTCGCTGCTCGTCGGTGAGGTCGGTGTACTGGTCGAGTTGGGTCTGGAGGCGCTGGACCTCCTTAAACCGCTTGATGAACTGAACCCGGGCATCATCCCCCATCAGGTTGTTCACCTGATCAGGCTTGGTTTCGAGGCCCTGCGACTGCATGAACTCACCAAGGTCGGCGACGGCGTTCCTAAAGCTCTCAATAACGACGGGAGCCTTGTCGACCAGCCAGATCTCGCGGGCTTGATCGGGCTGGGCACCGGAGAAAAGAGCGATGGCAGCGTCGACGCTATCTTGTTGCTGGCGAAAATCGAGGATATGACCGTAGGGCTTGGTCGCATTGAGGATGCGATTGGTACGTGAAAAGGCCTGGATCAGCCCGTGATGTTTGAGGTTCTTGTCGACATAGAGCGTATTGAGGTATGTGGCGTCAAAGCCAGTGAGGAGCATGTCGACGACGATCACGATGTCGATCTTTTCCTGGCCTTTGCGGGGCAGGTCGCGGTCGGGGAACTGCTGATCCTTGATGCGTTGCTGGATATCCTGATAGTAGAGATCGAAGTTGTTTATGTCGTGGTTGGTGCCGTATCGTTCGTTATAGTCCGAAATGATGGCCTTGAGCGCAGCCTTCTTTCCTTCTGGGTCGTGCTGGTTGTCCTCCTTCTCCTGAGGAAGATCCTCCTGGATCTGCTGTACATCCTTGTTGCCGTCGGCGGGTGGTGAGAAGACGGCGGCCACTTTAAGGGTGACGAACTCGGGGTCGGCAGACTGACGCTCGGTCTGTTGTGTCTTGAAGACCTCGTAGTACTCGACGGCTTCGTTGATCGATGCGGTGGCTAGCAGCGCGTTGAAGCGTCGGCCTCCCGTCGCGGTATCGTGCTTGTCGAGGATGGCCTGGACAACCGCCTGCTTGGTGAGAGTCTGGCCGGGCTTGAGGATCTGGGCATCCTTGGGTTTGTAGTAATCGACGTGGAAGCGAAGGACGTTCCGATCCTCAATAGCGTGGGTGATGGTGTAGGCGTGGAGTTTATTCTCGAAGAGATCCTCTGTGGTTCGAAAAGTGGCGACGTCTCCATCGATCTGCCTGACAGTCGCGTTTTCCTCGAAGATTGGGGTCCCGGTGAAGCCGAAGAACTGGGAATTCGGGAAAAACTCCTTGATGGACTTGTGGTTCTCGCCGAACTGCGAGCGGTGGCATTCATCGAAGATAAACACCATCCGCTTGTCTCGGAGATGCTCGAGTCGCTGCTTGAACGTTGACTGTCCCTGGCCGGCGTTCTGCTTGTTCCGCTTGTTGTTCTCGTCGAGCGCAAGGCCAAGCTTCTGGATGGTCGTGACGATGACCTTGTCTGCGTAGTCGTCGGACTCAAGACGGCGGACGAGCGTCGCGGTATTGGTATTTTCCTCGACGCAATTCTCCTGAAAACGATTGAATTCATCCCGGGTTTGGCGGTCAAGATCCTTGCGGTCGACGACGAAGAGGCACTTGTGGATGCTCTCGTTGGTCTTGAGCAACGTGGAAGCCTTGAAGGAAGTTAGCGTCTTGCCGGAACCGGTCGTGTGCCAGATATAGCCATTGCCGCAGTTCTGGTCGATGCAGTCAACGACAGCCTTGACCGCGTAGATCTGGTACGGACGCATCATCAGGAGTTTCTGTTCGCTAGCGATGAGGACCATGTACTTGCTGATCATCTGGCCGAGCGTGCACTTGGCAAGAAACTTGTCGGCGAAGTCGTAGAGGTGGGTGATTTTGGTGTTGTCCTCCGCGGCGTATTGATATATCGGCAGGAAC
>VYDF01000131.1 GCA_009843565.1 Acidimicrobiia bacterium
CGGCGGCCGGAGTGGAGCGCATGATCGACATCGGCACCGATTTGGCCACCTCGATCGCTGCTATTTCAAAGGCCGCAGCCAGCGACCGGGTGTGGGCCACCGTTGGGGTTCACCCTCACGAGGCTCGCCACGGCATCGCCGGCATCGAGGATTTGCTGGGGTCCGACCGGGTGGTGGCGGTGGGGGAGTGCGGACTCGACTACCACTACAACCACTCGCCGACCCCTGACCAGCAGGCGGCGTTCGCCGTCCAGATCGACATGGCCCGTCGGCATCGGATGCCCCTGGTGATTCACACTCGGGAGGCGTGGGACGACACCTTCGCCATTCTGGACGAGGGCGGGGTGCCCGATCGCACGGTGTTCCACTGCTTCACCGGAGGTGCCGAGGAGGCCCGGGCCGCCCTTGATCGGGGGGCGTACCTGTCGTTCAGCGGCATCGTGACCTTTCCCTCGGCCGACGATGTGCGGGCTGCGGCCGAGCTGTGTCCGCTAAACCGACTGCTGGTGGAGACCGACTCGCCGTACCTGGCTCCGGTTCCGCGGCGAGGAAAGCCCAACGCCCCGGCCAATCTGCCTCTGGTGGGCGAGGCACTGGCCCGAATACACCGCGTCGCCCCCGAAACCATGGCTGAGCACACCTGGGATAACGCGGCCGCCTTCTATGGCCTATGACGCTTACCCGCACCCAGGTTCTTGACCTGCTGGACCGACACGGCCTAGCTCCGAGCCGGGCTATGGGTCAGAACTTTGTGGTCGACCCCAACACCATCGATGCCATGGTCCGGGCTGCGGAACTGGCTCCCAGCGATTCGGTGGTCGAGATCGGTCCCGGCTTGGGATCGCTCACTCGGGCCCTGGCCGCCGAGGTTGATCATGTGTTGGCCGTGGAGGCCGACCGCCATCTGCTGGCCCCGCTGGCCGAGGTGGCCGATGCTCCCAACATCGAGATCGTCCACGCCGATGCCACCACGCCAGAGTGGCGCGCCAAGCTCGGTGGCGCTGAGCAGCGGTGGGCGCTGGTGGCCAACCTGCCCTACAACATCGCCGTTCCGCTGCTGTTGGACCTGCTGGACAACGAGCCCCGCATCGGGAGCTTCACCTTCATGGTGCAAAAGGAGGTGGCTGAGCGGCTGGTGGCCCCGGTGGGAACCAAGGCCTACGGGATTCCCACCCTCAAGGTTGCCTACTGGTGCGAGGCCAAAATCGTCCGATCGGTGCCCGCCACGGTGTTCTACCCCCGTCCCCGGGTGTCGTCGGCGGTGGTGCGGCTGGTGCGCCTAGCGGAACCGGCGGTGGACGCCGACCCCGACCGTCTGTTCTCCCTGATCCGCACCGCCTTCGGCCAGCGCCGCAAGATGCTCCGCCGGTCACTGGCCGCCCATCTGTCCCCTGAACACTTCGCCCAAGCCGCTATCGAAACCACCGCCCGCCCCGAGCAACTCACCCTTTCCGACTGGGCCCGCCTCAGTTCCTCTTCTTCGCCTTGAGCATCTTCCAGCACGGGGCGTCATTCAGCACTAGACACCTCAGACAATCCGACTAGTGGCCACACGCACTCAGTACCTGTGGAATGGCATCTTTGGAGCCGTTCAAACTAAAGGTCTCTGCAATGGTGTTGCCAAATGCGTCGTTTACACCTATCGATATGCTGGCATTGCTCCCGCCGTTGTTGGATATCAGGCGCGCTAGGGCGATTGGATCTGGACCAAATACCGCGTCGTTGTCGGTGCTCACGCTCCAGGCTGTGCTGGATTCCTGAATCCCCGCGGGAAGGATTCTGTACGAGACTGTCAGCGTCCCAAAATCTCCGGTGGCGATGAACTCGGACGGAAACAGCGCAAGGATCTCTAGTCCAGAAGACGATGGGGCGCATCTCACGATCAAGGAATTAGGGTCAGACGAGGAACCTTCTTCATACACATCCACAAATGCTTCTGCGTAGCCGTCGCTTGCATCCGTGTACAAGCCCCAATCTTGGAATTCTTGAATCTCGGGTTCGCGGCGTTCCCATAAGATCTTGTTGGAGGCTGTGCCATTGACGGTGACGTGTATTTCGGTGTCGGGTAGGGCGTAGCGGCAGACCCTGTCTAGTTCGGTCTTGGTGCCGTTGGCCAGGTCGTCTCTGGTGCTGGTGAGGATGACGGCGTGGGTTTGGGTGCCGGCGCTGGTTGGGCAGGTCAGCTCTACTTTGGTGGGCAGTTTGCCAAGATCGAAATCCACGTCGATGTCGAGCCAGTCGCAATTGTCGGGATCGCCATCCAAACAGCCTTCGGCACCAGCTCCGCGGTACAACCTCACATCCAAGACCGAAGCTTCTGCTTCTCGGGGTTCCCAGTAGACGTTGTTGGAGGCTGTGCCGTCGACGGTTACGTGTATTTCGGTGTCGGGTAGGGCGTAGCGGCAGACCCTGTCGAGCTCGGTGTCGGTGCCGGTGGCCAGGTCGTCTTTAGTGCTGGTGAGGATGACGGTGTGGATCTGCGGGCCGGCTCGGCTGGGGCAGGCCACTTGTACTTTGGCGGGGAGCTTGCCGGGGTCGAATTTCACGTCGATGTCGAGCCAGGAGCAGTCGACGGCCTCGCCCACCGGGCAGCCGTCGTCATCAGCGCCGCGGAACAGCCGCACCACAGAAATCGAAGCTATCTGGTCACTTGGAATCTCATCTTCATCTACATATTCGAAGTCGCACGTCTCATACGGGGTGGGAGGTCCTAGCGGCCATCCTGCCAATTCCCGTTGGCCGCAAGCTATCCAATCGGTAGACAACATGTATTGAGAGCAATAACTCATCACAGAGCATACTGCTGGATTGTCTCCGGATTCTGGATTGCTTGCTAGGGATTCAACATACGCCTTGTTTCTGTGTTCAGGATGACACCAGTTGCTATAGTCATGCGGGTGACAGAATCCATAGACGGAGTGTCCGATTTCATGGGCAACAATATGGAGAGCTTGGTCTTGAGTGTATCCAGGCAAAGATTTCAATAGTGGGATATAAGCCTTGGGCCCACCAAGTAGCGCCCACCCACCCGGTGAATCTGGCCCAAGTGGAATATCAACTCACACCAAATATTGCGAGGGATTATTA
>VYDF01000109.1:0-631 GCA_009843565.1 Acidimicrobiia bacterium
ACCGAGGCGGGCAGTTTGCCACCGGGCGGCATTTGCAGGTTGCGGTCGGTGTACTTTAGGGCCGCGATCAGCATCGACTGATCGGGTTGCCCTGGCACGACGGCGGGGCCACGGGACCCGCCTCGCTGGACACCCTCCCGGGTGTCGAGCTGCAGCTTCCCCATCAGCGTTCCGGCGCGGGCGGCTTCTGCGGAGTGGCACTGATAGCAACGCTCCACCAGCACCGGACGGATCTTCTTCTCGAAGAAGTCGATACGGTCTTGACCTAGTGCCCCGGGGACTCCGAGCAGGCTGACGGCGAATACGAATCGGATCACGCGACTACCCTACGCTTGCACTCGGAATTTTATGTCGGATGGTCGAATGAAATCCACTAGGCGAAGCAGAAACCTAGTCAGCTCACGCAAGTCCTCACAGCACACTGACCGCCGCAGACCGCGGCGAGCCCTGTCAGAACACTCCCTCTCGCGATCCTCGCGGGGGCAGGCGCAGCGCCCAGACTCCGGAGTCCTCGAATCACCGCCTTGGCCAGAAACTCTGGTATATGGCGCTCGCTCGGCCGGTCGGCCGGGGCATGCTATTGGAAGATTGGTAGCCCCCAGGAAGTTGTCTATCCGCGTTGGATCTTTGT
>VYDF01000109.1:641-3082 GCA_009843565.1 Acidimicrobiia bacterium
GTTGGAGGCCGACGTCTTGTGATTCTGGTCGACCATCCAGGGGGCCGGCCTGTCCGGCTAGGAATTCCGAAGTGCGGCGATAGCTGTGCGCAACAGCGATCCGGGGACCGGCGATCGCTCCTCCTCCGGGCAAGTGCCTGAAATCGGCGGCCTGCCGACGTGCCCCAGGAGAGTTGCCCGGTTGATGGACCGTGCCAAGCCCCCACGCTAGGCCCGGACACTCTGGCCAACAAGTCCGCGCGAAACGAGTGCGGTATGGAGTAACGTTGGCCCCTGCGCACGCAGGGCCGCCCCCGATCTCCGTCAATTGGGCTTTGTCAACTGCATGGGTGGAGGGGGCACCGGGTTAGTTGGGCCCTTGGACTTCAAGTGCTTGCTCAGGGTGCCAAGTCTCTCTGAGAACGTCTCGTCGAGCCTGACAATGTGCTGGCACAGCCACTCGATCATCTCTGGCCAACTCTCCTCGTTGAAGCCGTCGAAAGGATGTGAGTAGGAAATCCTGCTTGCCTTGCGATCATCTAGGCGTTGCCATCGGAGTTTCTTGCCGAATCGGTTCTCGAGGCCCTCTCGTTCCCGTTCTAGCTGATCAAAAAGCCATTTGTTCTCGTCGGCAACAGATCGCTCGAAATACAGCTCCACGCGCGCCAATTTGTTCGAAAAAATCAGGACGTACCTACAGCCCGACGCACCTGCGGTGCAGCTCAGCCAGTGATCGGTGGACGGGCTCTTGTTTTCGAATCGAGAGACGTTGCGGGCACGGAGCTCCTCCAACGTCTTCGTCCAAAACGCTTGTCGCAGCCTATGGCGACGCTTCTGGGCACCTTGCTCAGACTTCTGTTCGGAGTCTTTCGCCGCCAGTTCAATCATGTAATCCGCAGCCTCCGGCGTTGGTATTATCTGTTGCAGGTGGATAAATAGCTGTTTATCGAGGCTGTACGGCACCACTCGGAAACACTGCGCTCGCACACCGTGTCCGAGCAGCCAGAGCACGGCTGCGGTGACTTCCTTGCGGAAGTTTGCCGCGACGAGCACAAGCCGCTGCTCGTTCCCCACGTTCAGGGAGATGTCATCGAGGTCGCCGGCACCGAGGAACTCGCATAGATTGCTTGCCGCATCCGCGCCCTCGGACCAGCGGTCGAGATACTTTTGATAGATCTCAACGATCTCTGCCTTCTTCAAACTGGAGCAGTACGCGACGTATTTAAGCGCTTGCCACACGACATCGCGGCCCGAGTCGTCGAGCTTGTTCTCAATGACCACCAGCCGGCTCTCCTTGTCGAGGGCTAGGAGATCGAGGCGTTCGCGGGTGTCAGCAAAGCCGTCGAACTCCTTTTGAATGATCAGGAGCTCCTCGCCCAGCGCATCTGGCATTCGCGCCAGCCATTCCTGAAGATGCTCGCGCTCCCGAAGATTCAGGTCGGCAAACGGGCGTTGGTCTAGGCGGACGAGCCGATTCTCCGAAACGTTGCCCGGGGACGGCCGTCCTCTCCCGTTCGTCCGCACGCGAGCGGGACAGCCTCTCGGGGTTCGATTCGATAACCGCGAGCTATCGAGCCAAGCCCGCGCGACCTCCCAAGCCTCGCGGCCAGCTGGAAGCCCCGAAGTAGTTCGGTCAGACTCGTCCGTGTCTCTGTCGATTGTATATCGGAGGTCGTGTCCCCCGGGTTGGGCTGCGTTCTTCAAGTCGCCACCCATGGCGGCTTGAATAGGTCATTCCCGCCGCTGTCGTCCTGACGCCAGAAAGGGTGCGGCCACGGAATAGTGGTTATTTCGTAGCGGCTCTGATCTCGGGTTTACACGGGTATTCCGAATCCGGAAAAACCACGAAAACGCAGCCGTTCCAAGTTTACCGATGAAGCACCGTTCCGGTTGCACTCGACCAATTCGCTGGAGCGACTCGACGGGGAGATTAACCGCTGCACCAACGTAGTTGAGATTCTCCCGAACGACGCGGCCCTCACTTGGCTGGTGGGAACGATCCTTGCTGAGCAGGACTACGAATGGGCAGCGCAAAGCCAAGTACGGGTGCGCGACAGAGGGTCGCGGTGGATCGATGCGGGAAGAAAAGTGGAAGGTAGGGAATCATGTCGCGGTTAGCCCAGAGGACTTCTGGAAGCCTGCTCCGATTCAAGGTTCGGGATTGTGCCAGCAGAGTGCCCATCGCTGCGGATGGCCGGCAGGCCACATCTTTAGCTCTCCGTTGACATCCTCGACTAACAGAGCGTGTGCGCGCAGCCCAGCTCAGGAGCTGGTCGCGCGGCCTAGCCGCAAGGGCGCTGCCACAAGACTCAATACCCACAGCGGCCCGCACGCTGCTTCCACCAGATAGCTGAGCTGGCTCCACGGTGCCCAGTTCCGGACCAGAGCGTGCCCCCCCGGCAGTGATACGATTTGTGATCTTGGCTCGCCACCCGTAGCAAGTCGGCTGCTCTGCCTGACCT
>VYDF01000190.1 GCA_009843565.1 Acidimicrobiia bacterium
TTCGCACCCAGGCCACGTTGATCTCGGGATTCCTCGGCGGTCTGGGCGGCGCCGCGCTGATGCTGGGCAGCGTGGGTCGTTTTCAGCCGTACCTCACCGCCAACCGGGGGTTCATCGCTTTGATCGTCATCATCATGGCCAGTTGGAGCATCTGGGGGGCCGCGGTGGGCGCGTTCGTCTTCGGGTTCTTCGAGGCGCTGGGGTTCAACCTCAACAACGTGTTCGTGGACGTGCCCATTGAAGGTCTCAACGCCATACCGTTCTTCGTGGCCCTGGTGATCCTCACCGTCAGCGCCCGGTGGGCCCGTATGCCTCGAGGTTTGGGCGAGAACTACGTCCCCACGGTCTGATCGAGCCGGGCTCTGAGCGCCTGCTTGTCGGCCTCTGAGCAGAACGTGGCTTCGACGGCCCGGCGCTGGGCTTCGATCAGGTCACTCAGATTCCAGCCGAGGTGCTCGGCGGCCAGCGTGATCTCGCTGCACAGCGAGATTCCCAGCGTCTCGGGGTCATCGGTGTTGATAGTGAATCGCACACCCGCCGTGGCTAGCTCTCGTATCGGGTGGTCGTCCAGGCTCGAATACAACAGGGTGCAGTTGGACGTCAGGCAGACGTTTAGCGTGATGCCTCGCTCCAAAACCATGTCCAAAACCTCAGGGTCCTCGATGCAGCGAACCCCGTGATCGATCCGGCTCACCCCCAACAGCGCGATGGCGTCGCGTACTCCCTCAGCTCCTGACGACTCCCCCGCGTGGGCGGTGCGCCCCAGACCGATCCGGGCCGCGTCGGCGTAGGCCGGGGCGAAACGGGGACCAGTTCGACCGGCGGCTTCTTCGTTGCCGTCGATTGACAACCCGACGATCCGATCTAGCCCGGCGCCTTCGATCCACTCCACCAGTTGGCGGGCCTCCTGCTCGGACTGCTGACGAAGAATCGATGGGAGCAAGCGGAAGTCGCCCATCCCGTCGGCCTGGGCCCGATCGAAACCGCGGGCACAGGCGGAGAAGAGCTCCGCGGTGGTCAATCCCGACCAGTGAGTGGGATTCACGATGACCTCGGCGTAAACAATGCCCTGGTCATCGGCGTAGGTCGCGAAGTCGTAGGCCACTTGTTCGGCGGTGGGCTCGTCGCGGACCAGACCGCACACCCAATCGAGGGTTTCCAGAAAGTCGGCAAGGTTATCCACGTCGAAGAGCCGATCCACCGGCCGGGGTGGGTTTTCACCGACAATGGCGGCGAGCTCGGTCACTCGCTCAGGGCGAAACGTGCCCTCAAGATGGATGTGAAGCTCGATTTTGGGGACCGCGAGGACCTGATCCTCGCTGAGCGCCGTCATGTGTAGATGCCTGGGGGCGGATCCCAACCAGTAAGGACGTGCTTGCCGATCTCGGCGTGCTTCCACTCCACCGGATCGTGCAGAGAAAGCGTGCGGACGTTGCGCCACCACTGATCGAATCCCAGTGGGCGCCGCACCGACCGGGTTCCCATAAGCCCGTAGATACCCTGGGCCGCGGCCAGCCCGGCCCGGTCGGCCGCCGAGCGGGCGGCATAGATGGGTATGGCCAGATCGGTGCGGCTCATCTCGCCTCGCTCGAAGGCATCGATCAGTTCCCCGCAGCGCATGGTCAGCTCATGGGCGGCGGCGAGATCGGCCACCAACTCCCCCGTCGTCCGCTGCACCATGGGATCGTCGGCCGCATTGTCTACCTCGGCCGATGGCCACGGACGGCTGTGCTCATTCACGAACGGCACCGCGGCTTGAAGCGCCCCGATGCCAATGCCCACGTTCACCGCCGCAAAACCGGCCTCAAATCGGACCCCCGAATGGGGCAACGGCGCCCGACCAGGGATGCTGGCATTCCACTCGGCACCCACATGGACGCTCTCAAAGGTTATAGACCCCGAGTCGGTGGCCCGTTGGCCCAGGGTGTCCCAGTCGCGATGAACGGTCATTCCCTGTGTGTCCTTGGCCACCAGGTTCAATTGGAGCGCGAAGAACGGATTCTCCGGGGTGAACCGCTCGGGGTTGATGCCCCATACCGCCACGTAATCGGCCTCTGCCGAGCCAGTGGTGTAAATCTTCTGGCCGTTGATCACATGGCTGCCGTCTTCTTGCTCCAAGGCCACCGTGGTGAACGGATCGGCCACCGTCCGACCCGCCTCGGCCACCGCCAGGCCCAACATGGCGTTCTCCTCCAGGACCAGCGAGGCCAACCGGGGCTTCAAGTCATCAGAGCAATAGCTGAAGATCTCCCGCACCAGCTCGTCGTGCACCTTGTAGACCTGGGCCACCGACGAGTCGGCAACGGCCAGCCGCACCTGGGCATGCAGGCTGGCGGTGTGCGAGGCGCCGATTCCGCCGAACTCCGCCGGAACGGCCAACCCTAAGATTCCGCAGCCCTTGAGGGCTTCGACAGCGCGGGTGGGATACCGGCCCTCGGCGTCGTGCTCGGGTGCGAGGGGCGCCACCACGTCGGCAATCACCTCGTCGAGTGTCGCCAGGGCGCTCTCTTCGCCGGCGCTGAGCACCGGTGGCGCAATCGCGGAACCCAGTAGCCGTTTCAACGTCATTGCTTCCTCCTCGGTTTCATTTGCCGTGATCGTGGCTCATCCCGTGTGAACGTGCTGGGGGCACCGACAGCACAACAGCACTGGGATGAACGACTGGGTCATGGTGTCGATGAGCCCCTTTTCGGTGAGGCCGTAGTCGGGGACCCCGGCCAATCCCACGAAGGCCAAGATCATGTACGGCGAGGCGATCTCGCAGCCGAGAGAGGCTGCGGCCTGGTTGGCCGCGATCGACTCGTCGTACACCTGCTCCCACGGCTGATCGCTCATGATGCCCCCCAGCGGAAGAGGGACGGACGCCAGAACCTCGCCATCGGCCACACACACGTAGCCACCGCCGATCTGTTGAAGGGCGCGGGCGGCATGAGCAAGGTCGGCATCGCTGGTTCCCACCACCACCAGGTTCTGGTTCTCGCAATTGCTGGTGATGCCCAGTGCGCCCTTCGTGAGCCCGAACCCCCGCACGAACCCCGTGGCCCGGGTATCGGTGCCGTGGTGG